>JADZFP010000589.1 GCA_020849825.1 Saprospiraceae bacterium | reverse complement strand
CTACTTACATTGGGCCGCGATGCGGCGCGTGGCGTCCTCGCGGCGACCGACGGATGCTACTTACATTGGGCCGCGATGCGGCATGTGGCGTCCTCGCGGCGACCGACGGATGCTACTACATACATTGGGCCGCGATGCGGCGCGTGGCGTCCTCGCGGCGACCGACGGATGCTACTTACATTGGGCCGCGATGCGGCAAAAATGGCATGTTGAAAATCTTGGCTAATAGTTGCCTCTTACGGAAGTACTTCCTAGCCCTGCCGCATCGCGGCACAACGTATGTAGCATCGGAAGATAAGCGTGAACGTAAGGCGCCGCATCGCGGCAAAATGTATGTCTCTCTCTATTTCGGCCGCACCACCATCCCGCTTTTACGACCGATTTCCGCGAGCGTTTCGTTGAGTTTCATCAGGATTTTCATGTACCGCGTCCACAATTCGTCGTCCTGTTCTTTCTCCGCTGCCTGGATACGCGTTTTCATCACCTGGATCATTTTTTCGATTTTCCGAATCTTGAAAAGATCAACTGCCTTGCGGGCATCCAGGTCAAAGTTCTCTTCCGGCGGCTTCTGATTCTGAAGGGGATAATTGTAGCGCTCTTCCCAGTTGGGCGACAGTTCCCAGGCCGACGACATCAAATCCACCGCCAGTTCGCGCACAGCCGGATTGTCGTGCTGAAGGAAAAATTCCACATCGGGCGTACGGCCCTGAAACAACAAATCGTGACACTCCGTGGCGATTTTACCATAAAGGGGGTTGTCGAAATTGCCCAGAGAGTCCTCGATATCTGCAAGTATGTATTCCGCCACCGAAATGCCCTCGGGCAGGGTTTGGCTGCCAAACTGCACCAGCAGGCGGATGATATCGCGCTCCTGATACTCATCGCCGCGCGCCATGTTTTTTTCCCGCGGCCGCACGAAAGCGGGGTCTTCCACCGGCACTTCCGGGTTGGGCTGCGCGTCGGGCGAATCGGAGGCGGCTTCGGGGGCGCGGGCTTTGCGCTCTTCCTGTTTTTTCAGGCTTTGGGTAATCAGTTTGTTGGTTTCCTCCACCAGGGCCGGTTCGGCCACGTCGAGCAAACTGGCGCATTCTTTTTGATACACGCTGCGCTTGATCGGGTCGGGGATGCGGGCGATACTGGCAACAATGTCTTTGACCAGGCTCGATTTTTTGATCGGATCGCCTTTGGTATCTTCCAGCAACAGCCTGGTTTTGAACAGGATAAAATCCTTTGCCTCCCGCGCCACGTATTCCAGAAACGCCTCGCTGCCTACTTTTTGCACGTAGCTGTCGGGGTCTTCGCCTTCGGGCAGCAGCACGATGCGCACGTTCAGGTCTTGCTCGAGGGCCAGGTCGAGTCCGCGCAAAGCGGCTTTAATGCCTGCCGGATCGCCGTCGTACAGGATTTTGAGGTTGTTCGTATTGCGGCGAATCAGGTTGAGTTGCCCCTCCGTCAGCGAAGTGCCGCTGCTGGCCACCACGTTTTCAATACCGGCCTGATAGAGCGAAATCACGTCCATGTAGCCTTCCACGAGGATGCACTCATCCTGTTGCCGGATGGCTTTTTTGGCCTGATAAGCGCCGTAAAGCGTTTTGTTTTTGACGTAAATCTCGGTTTCCGGACTGTTGATGTATTTCGGAACGGTTTTGTCGTTCGACATCGTCCGGCCGGCAAACGCCGCTACTTTACCCGAAAGGTTGTGAATGGCAAACATGACCCTGCCCCGGAAAAAATCGCGGGAGCCGTCGGCGCTGCTCAAGCCCGTTTTTTTAAGCAATTCGACCGAATGGCCGGTGGCGCGGGCGCGTTGCAGCAGCAGGTCGCGCAGGTCGGGGGCGTAGCCCAGGCCGAAGGTGCGGATGGTCTCTTCCCTCAGGCCGCGCTGCCGAAAATACTGCAGGGCGACGGACTTTCCTTCGTCGGTATCGAACAACTGTTCCTGGAAGTGTTTGAGGGCAAAATCGTTGACGATGTACAGCGACTCGGCCATTTGGTCGGCCGCCCGCTGTTCGGGCGTGAGTTCGACCTCCTCGATCTCGATATTGTATTTTTTGGCCAGCCAGCGCAGGGCTTCGGGGTAGGTAAACTGCTCGTGTTCGCGCAAAAAAGTGACGGCATCGCCGGCTTTACCGCAGCCGAAGCATTTGAAAATGTTGCGCGTGGGGTTGACGTTGAACGAGGGCGTTTTTTCGTGGTGAAACGGGCACAAACCGATCAGATTGACCCCGCGGCGGCGCAGGCTCACAAAATCCTCGATCACTTCTTCGATCCGGACGGCGTCGAGGATTTCACGGACGGTTTTGGCGGTAATCATGATGCTGTTGGCAAAAATACTTAGAAACCTTACGACAAGAACAAAATTTCATGCAAAGCCGCAAAGCGCGCCAAGGGACGAAATTCCTGGCGCGCTTTGCGGCTTTGCGTAAAATAAAATCCCGGAGGTTCGATTGAGAAAGTTCAAGGAGAATTGTCCCTCCCAGGCGATCTGCTCAACCCTCGAAGTGCAGTGAAATCGTAAACGTCCGCGACATCACTTTTTCCAGAATAGTGCTCTGTTCGAGGCGGTCGTTGTAGATCAGGACGTTGTTCATGCCCTGGGAAATCTTGAACTCCGGAGAAAAAACGAAATAGGGGAAAAAGAACTGGATGCCGGCGCCGTATTCGACCTGAAAATCGGTGGGCGCGATCTTCACCAGCCCGGCGGCCTGCCGTGTACGCGAATCGCTGGCCACGTCGAACACGTATTTCACCCCGCCGATCACAAACAGGCGAAAATCGTGAAATGGCGCCGATTTGTAGCGCACGTGGAAAGGCATTTCCACAAATACCGACTCGATACGGCGCGTAAGCACGATCGATTTTTCACCCGGCGGCGCATAGCGGATATTACGTTCGGCAAACGACAGGGTGGGCAAAAAACGCACGTCGAAATACTCCCCGATCCGCAGATTCGATACGATACCGAGGTTGAAACCCGGTCCCGTGACCGATTCCGCCCGGAGAAAAGAGTCGTTGGTGATGAAACTTTTGGAGTGAAAAATGCGGAAATCGCTCTGGTTGTACCCCAGGGTGATCCCGAAATAGTAGGGCTTGTTTTGAAAGTCGCGGTAATTGAGGTTTTGGCCCGAGGAAAACTGCGCTTCCGCATTCGGAGCGGCCAGGAAAAGGAAAAACAACAAGGCCGCCAGCTTCCAGCCGCCGACTATTTTTCTGCAATGTAAATGGAGCATATTCCGAGCGTCAATCGTTCGCATTGTGGATTTTGATAACCGGTTTTGGATAAAATGTTGAGAAAATCCTGGCCTTCGGGAAACGCCTGCACACTTTCGAAAAGATAGGTGTAAGCGCGCACGTCGCGGCTGGTTAAACGCCCGATCATGGGCAAAACGTATTTGAAGTAGCTGTTGTACAGCTGTTTTATTGGAAAAATACCCGGTTTGGAGAACTCCAGAATGACCACCCGGCCGCCCGGCCGCAGTACGCGGCGCATTTCCGAGAGTCCCTTTTCCAGGTTTTCAAAATTGCGCACCCCGAAAGCCACGGTGACGGCGTCGAAACTGTCGTCGGCAAAACGCAGGTTTTCGCTGTCGCCCGTTTCTAGGCTGATCGTGTCCTGCAAACCCGCTTTTACGATCTTTTCCCGACCGAAATCGAGCATTTGATTGGCGATATCGATACCGATAATCTGCTTTGGCGCCAGTCGGCGGGCAGCCATGATGGCTACGTCGGCGGTGCCCGTCGCGACGTCGAGCAGGGTTTGCGGCGCAAGGTCGCGCAGGTAATTCAGGGCTTTTTTCCGCCATTGTACGTCAATGCCCAGCGAGAGCACGCGGTTCAGCAGGTCGTATTTCGGCGCGATATTGTCGAACATACGCTCCACCTGCGCTTTTTTGACTTCGGCATCGTTGTACGGGGTAACTTCTGATTTTTCTTTCATAAATATTGGCGCAAAGGTAAACGTTCCGGTTGCTTGCTGACAGGTTTTGAAGGAAATCCGTTCTATCCCATCTGCGAACAGGCACTACCTTTGCCGCACAAAACAAGCTGTCGCATGAAAATAGCCCTGGCTCAACTCAATTACCACATCGGAAACTTCGAAGGCAATCTGCAAAAAATGCTCGACGCCGCGGCGGAAGCCCGCCGGCTGGGCGCCGACCTGATCTGCTTCGGCGAACTGGCCACCTGCGGTTACCCGCCCCGCGATTTTCTCGAATTCGACGACTTCATCCGCCGCAGCGACGCTTCGGTGGAAAAACTGCGCGAAGCCTCCCGCGACATCGCCATCGTCGTGGGCTCGCCCACGCGCAACCCCGTAGTGGAAGGCAAAGACCTGCACAATTCGGCTTTTTTCCTCTGGGAGGGCCGCATCGTGGGCATACAGCACAAAACCCTGCTGCCGACCTACGATATTTTTGACGAATACCGCTATTTCGAACCGGCCACAGAGTTTCATACTTTTCAGTTTAAAGGTAAAAAAATCGCGCTCTCGATCTGCGAAGACATCTGGAATGTGGGCAATGAAAACCCGCTGTACAAAATTTGTCCGCTCGACGAAATGATGGATGAGCGCCCCGATTTTATCCTCAACCTTTCTGCCTCCCCCTTCGACTACACCCACGCCGCCCTGCGCATTCACACGGTAAAAGCCAATGTACAGCGCTACGGCGTACCCATGTTCTACGCCAACCACGTGGGCGCCCAGACCGACGTAATCTTCGACGGCGGCAGTCTGGTCGTTTCGCCCGACTGCAAGGTGTTCGACGAGATGCCTTATTTTGAAGAATGCCTGCGCGTATACGATCTCGACGAGGTGGTGCGCGGCGGTCGCGAAACCGAACAACCCAAGGATAAAATCCGGCTCATCCATGATGCGCTGGTTGAAGGCATTCGCGAGTATTTCCACAAACTCGGCTTCAAAAAGGCCATTCTCGGTCTCTCCGGCGGCATCGATTCGGCCGTAACCACCGTACTGGCCGTCAAAGCCCTTGGAAAGGACAACGTGCGCGTGCTGCTCCTGCCCAGCCAGTTCAGTACCGGCCACTCCGTCGACGACGCCCGCGACCTCGCCGAAAACCTCGGCATCCAGTACGATATTGTACCGATCAAAAGCGTGTACGAGGCCTTCGAAGGCGCATTGCAGCCTTTTTTCAAAGACCTGCCCTTCAACGTCACGGAAGAAAACATCCAGGCCCGCGTACGCGGCACCCTGCTGATGGCCCTGTCGAACAAATTCGGCAACATCCTGCTCAACACGACCAATAAAAGCGAAATGTCGGTCGGCTACGGCACCCTCTACGGCGACCTCTGCGGCGGCCTGGCCGTGCTGGCTGACGTGTATAAAACGGAGGTGTATGCGTTGGCGGGGTATATTAATGAGTGTTATGCTGCTTTGGAACGCCCCAACCCCTCCCCCCACGGGGAGGGGAGCCGATTCGAGCTGGGAGCCGCTCCCCTCCCCTTGGGGGGAGGGGTTGGGGGTGGGGCCTCAACGAGTGGAACGACATCCCCGCCGCAATCTAACTCTTTATCGGCTCCCCTTCCCGAGTACTCGGGGGTTGGGGGTGGGGCCTCAACAGGCACGGTTATCAGCCACCAACTCCTCCGCGGCGGCGGGCTCATTCCCCTCAATTCCATCACCAAACCGCCCAGCGCCGAACTGCGGCCGGGGCAAAAAGACACCGACAGTTTGCCGCCTTACGAGCTGCTCGACCGCTTGCTGTACCAATACATTGAATGTCGCCAGGGGCCTCGTGAACTGGAAGCCCAGGGTTTTGATCACGATCTGGTAGCCCGGGTACTGCGTTTGGTCAATATGAGCGAGTTCAAAAGAGAACAGGCCGCGCCGGTGTTGCGCGTGAGTCCGAAGGCATTCGGGATGGGCAGGCGGATGCCGATCGAGGCGAAGTATTTGTCGTAAAAAACAAAATACAGCCGCTCAAATACGGCCCACGGTTGGCCTGACGGACTCATTTCAAGCAAAGCCGCAAAGAGGCTGTCTCACAAGTCGGGCCCGCCCAAAATCGTTGAAGTAGTATGGCACGCAAAGCCGCAAAGCGCGCAAAGAAGTTGCTCCTTTGCGGCCTTGCGTGACACATTATCCAGAAGGTAGTCGCCCGGGCAGGGTTTCCATACCGCCGCTTTTACATTACTGCTTGATAATATTGAAATACTGGATGTACTCCCCATAGATCAATTGCAGGTTGTACAGGCCGGGAGTCAAACCTGCTGTGTTCAGGTTTGTTGGCGAAGAAGTGCTTCCCTGTTCCAGCAAAACCAGGTTGGTATACTGATTAAACAGCCGTATGTCTACACTCTCCGGAACAAGAGACGAATTGACGGCAGGATTAATCACCGGATTAATTTGCAGGGTGTAGGTTGCCGGGTTGGGGCTGATATACCAGTCAACAGGATAATCCGGGGGGTAAGGAGGATAATCGCCCCCGTGGTAAAAAGTATAAATCCCTGTCTCCCCATGGCAAACGCCGGTAAACAGCACGACGCGCAAAGTGAGCAAGGGACTGCTTTGTTGTACGTAGATTTTGGTCCCGTCCACGGTCCAGGTACCCGTTCCTGAATTCAGATAGACATTAAAATTGCTGCCATCCGGAATATCGAGCGTCACGGTATAATTCCAGTCCTGAATAAAATTAAAGCCTGTCTCACTCAGTTCCACCGAACTGTTTCCGACCGTGTATTCGCCTTCCAGATCGCATTCATCACTCACCAGAATTTCCTTTTGAAACGTTGCCGAGGTCCCATCGCACCGCGTAATCGTACCGGTTAGAACGACCGTACCGACACCCGTAAAATTGACCGGGCACAGCCATCCATTGGGTTGTATGTTAGCGGGTCCGCTTACGCTCCATTGCACGTGAAAAGCAGGATCGCTAAAACTGTAATTGTATGTGGAGGGAACGGTATATACCTTGTCTTTGCCGAAAATAGCGTTGCTTGCAATATCATCGCAATCATAACAAGGGAAGGCATTGACGATGTAACAGGACAGGTTTTGCCATGTCGGAAGCCAGCCTTTAACCTCGATGTAGTATTGTTGGCCGGGCACCACCCAATGTACGTTGTCGTGCCAGCGGTTCGAATCGTCTACGTATCCGCTTTTTGCGACAGGGACTTCCTGAAAATTCTGGTCGTAAAGTTTGTATAGCAAATCATAACCCTGCCATGCATAAGGATCGGGGTTGGGGAAATAATCGATTTCCGGATGATCCACCTTGATTTCGACTATGTCGCAACCGGCCGGAACAAATTTGAAATAATCGACATCCCCGGCCGGATAGATATTGTTGCCGTCAATATTCGCATCAAAATTGATGGCGGCTGCCGTTGCCAGGGTATTGTTTGGCTCTCTAAGTTCGCAATTGGTCCTGATTTTTCTGATCTGTGACACGCCCGCGCATGCCGGCGCATTGCACAGGCTCGTCACCCGGACGGCATAATCCGTTTCAGGGACAAGTCCGGTCAAGGTATACTGCATCACTGTCGTATATGCTTCATTTACAGACGCCGGAGCGGACAAAGGCCACCATTCTACCTTGTAGCCGGGCGGAGACGCGCCCAGATTGGTCCAGGAAATCTGAGCCGAATTCCCGGTGACCAGGCCAAGCGGCGCGAGAAGGGGCATACAATCGGTCATGACAAAATCCAGCGTTTGATAGCTGGAATACTTCAATCCGTCGCAGCAATCGCCAAACGCACGGACGCGGGCCTTGTATGCCGTACAGGGCGTCAAATTACCCAACGTGAAATTGAGGCTGGTCGTGGTGCCTGCCGTCGTCCATAAAATATCAGTCGCTTTTTTATATGAAATCTCGTAGGACGCCGGTACGCTCAGATGGTCCCATTGCAGCACAACTTCATTGCTTGCGGGATTCACGGAGCCGACGGCAAAATCATTGATCTTCTTATTGCCTATTCCGTCGTAGCACACTTCCCATATCTGGGATACATTATTCAGGGTATTATTCGGGTCGGTCAAATAAGCTTGCGCTTGATCGTAAGCATTGCATACGATCTGAAAGGGTACGTAATCGCACCGTGGGCAGGTTACCCTCATTTCGTAGACCTTGCACGGCGCCAAGGGGCCCACTTCGAGAGTAAAATCACCGTCGCTGATGTAGGTGTAATGAACCTGCCAATCCGTTGTACCCTTTTCACGATAAAGTACGATGTAAGTATAATCCTCAACAAGTTGAAGGGGACCGCCGCCACAAGGAAACTGGAAACTGTACGAGTATGAGGATACATACCCGTTTGCATCAAAAACTGGTGTGTACTTGTGGTAATACGCGCCAGGATTGATAAAAACAGGCTCTCCCGTGGATGGGTCCGTTCCACATTCGCACTGGCTGTTGGCGTCAGGGAGGCTCAAAAGCCACATCAGTCCGACGCAGAAAACAGGGAGTAATCGATTGGAAACATACTTTTTCATGGTGAATCAGGTTGAGTGAATAAATGCAGGGTGGACATCCCGAAAAAGGGCCGGGGTTGGCCATGCAAATAGCCAACCCCGGAGTTGATTTCATCGATTCGGAATACGAACGACTTACATCACCGTAATGAAGCAGCTGGCATCCAATTGCAGCTCTTCGCAATCGCCGGGCGCCAGCGTGATGTTCACCTGGTTGCTGCCTGCGCCGATTTTGTAATTCCCGGGCTGAGCGCCGGTGTTGCGGATGCTGATGTAGTGCGGCGTGGGTGCGTTGATCGTCAGTCCCCAGGTGCCGGCCGGGAAAGCCTGCGTGCCATAGTGAACGAGCGAGTTGGCGCCGCCGGTCGTACAGGCGTTGCAAACCGTACCCGAACCGGGCGCCACTGTGCCGCACAGCTCGAAGTCGGAATCGCCGCCGATCACGATATTGCAGATGGCGCGCTCGGAAGCCGAAGTATCGGTTTTCGGCAGAAGTTCATCCGATTGTTGTTTGCTGCAGTACGACAGAACGAAAACCAGGACCGGCAACAGGAAAAGCAATTTTT
>JADZFP010000588.1 GCA_020849825.1 Saprospiraceae bacterium | reverse complement strand
TTTTTCAATACCGAATCAGCCACCGCAAGCGAAAAGCCAAACTGCGGCTCATTGTCGGATATAAAGTCGGGGTGATGGATTTGAAGATGGGAAATCTCCCGGTTGAGCGCCGTCCTCAACCTCGACTCGCCCATGCCGTAGTACAACGACACCAGAAACGCGCCGGCCAAAGCGCCAATGGCCACCGAAAACATGATGGTCAGGCTGCGGGTGCGGTTGCGCCAAAGGTTGCGCCAGGCAAGTTGAAGGAGCATCATAGTCAGCTTCTCATGGCATTGACGGGATCGAGGTAAAACACCTTGACCACCGGGTAAACAGATAGTACCAGCCCCATCACCAATACGGTCAGTCCCTGACGGATAAAAATATCGGGATCGAGCAAAGTGGGCATAACGGGTTCAAAACCAAACTTTTCGTACATCTCGGCCAACTTGCCCCCGAAGCGAAGCGGATGAACGTGGAAATACCAGGTCAGCGGGGCGGCAGCGGCAAGTCCGGCCAGGCAACCCAGAAAACTGATGAGCACCGATTCGTACAACAGCACCCGGGCAATACTCGCTTTTTTCATGCCCAGCGCCACCAGCATTCCAAACTCCCTGCGGCGTTCGGCGAGCATCATCAACAGGGTCGAAAATATCCCGAAAGAGATGAGCAGGTACAATACGCCGATAATAATCGACGAGCTGGCAGTATCGGTCTGAATGTGTTCGGTGATCTCGGGCAGCATTTCCGCCCAGCTCATTACCGCCATTTCCGGGCCGCCGCGAGCACGCAGGAGGGCAAGCAGCGGCGTCAGGTCCTGTGTGTTTTCGGGTAAAATAACCAGCGAAGTGGCGAGCCCCTGGGCGTCGAACAGGGTCTGCGCGGCGGGTAAAGGCAACAGAATCAGGCGCTCGTTCAGTTCCGGGGCGCCAAATTCCAGCAGACCGGCCACAGGGTATTTGCCCGCTGCCTGCGAACCGTAATAGCCCTGTCCCAGCAATAGCAGCGTATCGCCCAGGCCCAGGCCGAGTTTTTTGGCAAGCCCTTTGGGAATCATGGCCGCCGACTGGCCGCTGTCGGGACAAACGCCTTCCACCACACGGGAGGGCAATGCCGTGATGTGCCGTTCCGCTTCCGGAAGAATCCCGACCACCATGGCGCCCCTCGATTTTTCACCCGATGAAGCCAGGGCGAAGGTTTCCAGACGCGGGGCAAGCGCCTTCACCCCTTTCACCGCCGCGAATGAGGCGAGCAGGCTGTCATCGGCCACCAGGGTATTTTCAAGATTTTTTTCCTGCCAGTAAGCCGAGTGTTGTACCTGCACATACCCGGTGTAGGAGCCCACGACGTTTTTGATCAAATGAGCGAACGTACCCTGCTGGATGGAACTGGTAAAAACCGCCAGTACCACGGCGCAAAACACCGACGCCATCGTGATGAGCGTTCGGGTACGGTTGCGCCACAAATTGCGCCAGGCCAGGGAGAACAACATGGTTTATTTGACTTTGGTCATGTTTTCAGTAGTGAAAAAATCGTCGGCTATCGGCTGGTTGAACACGATACTTTCGTACACGATCTCGGTTTTGTGCCCCGGTTTGCCGGCCGGCGTCATCGTCAGGCGCGAGGGCAGCAAGCGGTCGCCCAGTTTCTTGATGTCCGAACCCTCCATCGTACTCGCGAGGGCGCCGTCTTCGTCGTAGAATTCCACTTTCAGTTGCAGGTCGTCTTTTTTATCGATCCAGACCAACACCTTGCCCCACACTACGGCAGCTTCCGGTTTGGGTATCATGCTGATCTTGTAGCAATCGCGCCCGGCGACCGTTTCGGAACCGAGCAGGGTATGGGTATAGTCGTCGACCACAGAAGACTCTTTTACCAGATCGTCGTTGGTAAAATCGGTCCCCATCCACGACTGACTCATCATGGAGGGCGGCAGCTTGATGGTGCGCTCGATGGCGGGCGACCAGTTCCAGACCTCCTTTTTGCGTTTGAGGTACGTGACGCCGCGGTCTTTGGCCGGCTCCTGAATGAGTATGAGGGCAAACTGCGTCCCCTTCGACCAGGTTTTTATACGCATGGTTCGCGTCCATTTGGGGCGGGTCGTGGTAATTGTCATCGCAGCGACCGAGCTCGTGCCGCGCATTTTTTCATCGGAGCGGCGCACGATTTCCCGCGCATCCTGGGCAGACAGGGCCGCGATACCGAAAATTACCCCGAACGGGATCAGCAACAAGGCTTTTTTCATCAATTTCTGCTTTGAATAATAAACAAGTTCAAATATATGCCCCCGAAACCGGTCGCCCAGCTGAGAAAAATCAGGCGTCAACCTGATTAATACCGGACAGAAGGACCGGGCCGCAAGTGCCCGGGCAAGCGATTTCCCCGATTTGGCGATTCCGGCCAATCAGCCGAATCTTCTATTTTATCAAGTCCGTTAAACCCGCATTAACCAGCAAAAAACACCCGGCTCTTAGCTTTTTCGTAATCTTGCAGCGTTTGGCGCCCCAGCATTATCTTGTAAATTTTGCCGATCCTGTCTCATGAGAAAACTTTACGCTGTCCTGGCATTTTGTTGTACCCTGAATGCCGCATCGCTGGCGCAATGCCCCATCACAGTCAATGCCGGCGATGATATTTACCTCTGCACCCCACCCGCGCCGACGGAATTGAACGGCAGTATCGACGGCGAATACCTCAATTTTGCCTGGACGCCGCTGAGCGGCCTGAGCGGCGCCAATACCTTGTCGCCCAACGTCAGCGTTGTTCAGACGACAACTTACGTACTCACAGGCTCGGCCGTAGACCCGTCGACCAACCTGATCGCAAACGGCGATTTTGAAGGCGGAAATTCCGATTTTTCAAGCGACTACGTGTACAACCCCGGCGATTTGGTACCGGAGGGATACTACGACGTGCTGGCCAACCCGCAAGACGACCACCCCGGCTTCCAGCCCTGCAACGACCACACCTCGGGCAGCGGCAACATGATGGTGGTCAACGGCGCCGGCACCCCCAACCAGGACGTCTGGTGCCAAACTGTGGCCGTGACGCCCAATACCCAGTATGCTTTTTCCGCCTGGGTGACTACCGTGGTGGCGGCCTCCCCCGCCCTTCTGCAGTTTTCCATCAATGGCCAGACGATCGGACCGATTTTCAGCGCCCCGAACCAGACCTGCGTCTGGCAAAATTTTTACCAGATCTGGAACAGCGGCTCGGCCTCGAGTGCCACGATTTGTATCGTAAACATGAATACGACCCTCGGCGGCAACGATTTTGCACTCGACGATATCTCTTTTTCTCCCGTTTGCAAAGTCACCGACACCGTGGTGGTGCACGTGGTCAATGTGGTTGCCGTGGCCAGCCCTTCGGTCGTCATGATTCCCTGCGAAGGCGCCACCCTGACGCTTTCGGGCGTGGGCAGCAGCACCGGCGCCGATTATTCCTACGAATGGACGACTCCCGACGGCAACATCGTATCGGGCGCCA
>JADZFP010000587.1 GCA_020849825.1 Saprospiraceae bacterium | reverse complement strand
TGATTTCGCCGTCCAGAATCGCTTCTCGTACCGCGGTTTTTATCACTCCTACCTGTTTTGACGGGGCAATGCCGAAGGTTTCCATGATGACTTCACCGGTGATGGGCGGTTGCCACAGCCTCAGCCGGTCGGCTTCGCTGACTTCCGACATGCGCAATTTCAGGTGTTCGTACCCTTCGAGGTAGCGGGCCATTTTACGCGGGTTTTTGGTGGTGATGTCGGATTCGCACAACTTCATCAGGTCTTCGATATCCGGGCCGGCGTCGAACAGCAGGCGGCGCACCGCGCTGTCGGTCACTTCTTCTTTGGTCAGGCTGATCGGCCGCAAATGCATCCGGATCATCTTTTGCACGTATTCGAGTTCGGCGCCCAGGGGGAGGCGAAGGTTTCGGAATATTTTCGGGGCCATGTTGGCGCCCAGCCATTCGTGGCCGTGAAAAGTCCAGCCGTGTTCGGGGTCGTAGCGTTTGGTTGGGGGTTTGGCAATGTCGTGCAACAAAGCCGACCAGCGCAGCCACAGTTTGTCGCTTTTGCGGCAAAGGTTATCGAGCACCTCGAGGGTGTGGTAAAAGTTGTCTTTGTGCCCTTTTCCATCGCGGTCTTCCACGCCTTGCAGCGCGGCCAGTTCCGGGAGAATGAGTTGTAACAACCCGGTTTTAAACAAAAGATCGAAGCCAATCGAAGGTTTGGGGCTGAGCAAAATCTTGTCCAGTTCGCCGGCTATTCTCTCTTTGGAAATAATGTTGATCCGGCTTCTGTTTTGTGAAACACCTTCCAGGGTATGGCGGTCGATGGTAAAGCCGAGTTGAGTAGCGAAGCGGATGGCGCGCATCATGCGCAGGGGGTCGTCCGAAAAGGTCTGACCGGGCTCCAGTGGCGTTTTGATCAATTTTTGTTCGAGGTGTTCAAGGCCGCCAAAGGGATCGATAATATATCCGAATTCCGCTTCACTAAGGCTCACCGCGAGGGCATTGATGGTAAAATCGCGCCTGTTCTGGTCGTCTTCCAAAGTGCCGCGCTCTACGTCGGGTTTTCGGCTGTCGTGCCGGTAACTCTCTTTTCTGGCGCCGACGAATTCGACTTCAAGATCATCGTAGCGAAGCATGGCGGTGCCGAAACGGGAATAGACCACAACTTTGGGCCGCGGGTACAGTTGAGAGGCCACCGATTCTGCCAGGCGTATCCCGTCGCCCACACAAACAATGTCGATGTCTTTGCAGGGGCGCCCCAGCAGGCGATCGCGCACATAGCCGCCCACGACGTAAGCGGGGGCCTTCATCTCCCGGGCGCAGCGGCCTACGAGGGTTAAAAGTTTGCGTTCTTCCGGATCGATATTGAAAATCATGCAGAGATTCCTTTCGGATCGTTAAGGGGGCTGGCGAGGTGTTTAACCGGCAATTTCAAGTGGAAATTCCGCCTGGGAATAGGTTTCTTCAATTTCATCGAGAATGGCAAACAAAACGGCGGGCTCCATCTCATTCACCAGGCGGGCGCGATATTGTTTGATGTTGGGCAAATCCTTGAAATACGGCGCATAATGACGACGCATTTCCAAAACACCCAGTTTAGGGCCTTTCCAGGCCAGACTGTCGCTCAGGTGCTGGCGGGCTGCCGCGACGCGTTCCTGTACAGTTGGCGCCTCGAGTAGTTCGCCGGTGGCAAAATAATGTTTTATCTCCCTGAAAATCCAGGGATAACCAATGCTGGCCCGACCGATCATGATACCGTCGACGCCGTATCGGCGGCGGTAATCAAGGGCCTTGGCCGGATGATCAATATCGCCGTTGCCAAAAATAGGGATGGTGATACGGGGATTGTCTTTCACGCGGGCGATCCACGACCAGTCTGCTTCGCCTTTGTACATCTGCTGGCGGGTTCGGGCATGGATGGTCAGAGCCTGTATGCCGGCATCCTGAAGGCGTTCGGCTACTTCGAGGATATTAATCGTGCCGGTATCCCAGCCGAGGCGGGTTTTGACCGTTACGGGGCGTTTGGTGCTTTTTACCACGGCTTCCGTCAGGCGAACCATGTGCGGCACATCACGCAAGAGGCCGGCCCCGGCAAGCCGGCAGGCGACTTTGGCGACCGGGCATCCGAAATTGATGTCGATCACGTCGGGATTTTTCGCTTCGATGATCTCCGCCGCCTCGATCATGTTGTCGAGTTGCCCGCCAAAGTACTGGATGCCAATGGGGCGTTCGTAGTCGAATATGTCCAGTTTTTGGAAGGTGTTTTTTGCTTCGTGTACCAATCCGTCGGCGCTGATAAATTCGGTATACACCATGTCTGCGCCTTGTTCCTTGCACAATTTCCGGAAAGGCGGATCGCTTACGTCCTCCATGGGAGCAAGCAGCAAGGGAAATTCACCAAGTTCGACCGGACCTATTTTGACCATTTGCATTTTAGATTTCGGCGCAAAGATAGGGTAATTAACTTAGCCGGTAAAAATGGACGGAACGATGTACAGAATGTCTTTTTCAGTCATATTGCTTATTTCGGCGCTATTGGCCGGGGCGTGTCGGAAGGATTCCGGGACCGATATTTTGCAACCGACACCCTACGAATTGAGTATACCCGGCGGGTTGCCTCCAATGGTTATTCCGGCCAACAACCCACTCACCCGCGAAGGTGTAGCATTGGGCCGAAAATTGTTTTACGACCCCATTCTCAGCGCCGACAGCAGCCAGTCCTGCGCCAGTTGCCATCGTCAGAACTGGGCGTTTGTCGATTCTTCGCTCCGATTCAGTATAGGCATTACCGGCGAGAGTGGCGTGCGAAACGCCATGCCTTTGTTCAATCTGGGGTGGCAGGACAATTTTTTCTGGGACGGCGGCGCGGCTGATCTGGAAAGCCAGGTACTGGGGCCCATTACCAACCCCCTGGAAATGAATGAAGAACTGGGCAACGTGTTGCTCAAACTCAATCGCCACCCGGAATATCCGGCATTGTTCCGGGCTGCTTTTGCCCTTCCGGATACCGCTAAAGTGACTATCCCGCTGATGATGCGGGCTGTTGCTCAGTTTGAACGGACGATCATCAGCGGCGACAGTCGCTACGACCGCTGGAAACGCGGCCAGGGACAACTGAACGAACAGGAACTGCGCGGCCTGACTTTGTTTGAAAACCCGGAAAAGGGGGATTGCAACCACTGCCATGTCACCGGCAGCACATTTTCTGATTTTGCCTTTCGGAACAATGGCCTGAACGGCGCCGATCAGGGCGATCAGGGCCGCTACCGGATTACTTTGCTCGACAGCGACAGGGGAAAATTCAAGACGCCCAGCCTCCGCAATATCGAACTGACGGCGCCCTACATGCACGACGGGCGTTTTCAAACTCTGGACGAAGTGCTGGAGTTTTATAATTCCGGCGTACAAGATTCCCCCACCCTCGACCCCAACCTTAAACATGCCGACCCAGGCCGTATGAGCGCTCAGGACAAAGCCGACATCATCGCATTTTTAAAAACCCTGAGCGATCCTGCCCTGCTTTCCAACCCCGACTTTTCAGCGCCGCAATGAGTGATTAATGAATGTATCGCCGTTTATTGCAGGCTTTTTTAAAGAGAACAGGTCGTTGATCCATGTATAGTCTGTTAGTGGGTACCGTTGTGCTAAGCGTATTTCATGCCTTGATTCCCAGTCATTGGCTTCCGGTTTTGGCCGTCAGCAGGCAGGGCGGCTGGACCGTTCGGTACACCCTGTTGGTGACTTTTTTTGCGGGTTTTGCACACGTGTTGAGCACTGTATTGTTGGGCTTTATCCTTTCATTGGCCGGTCGAACCCTCGCAGTACAGGTTGAAGGATTTACGCATTGGATGGCACCGGCCTTGCTGGTTTTTATGGGCGGTTATTTTATTTACCGGCATTATTATCACCATCATTTTCACCTTACAGGCGAAAATTTCAGTTGGGGCGTCGTCACTTCCCTGATCGTCGCCATGTTTTTTTCGCCTTGTCTCGAAATCGAAGGCTTTTTTCTGGCTGCCGGACAGTACGGCTGGCGCTTCGTTGTCCTTCTGGCCACAACTTATGCCTTGGTGAGTATTATCGGTATGTTGTTATGGGTGCGCCTGGCGCTGGCGGGCCTGAAAAAAATGGACTGGCATGCCTGGGAGCACAATGCCGGTCTGATCACCGGTATAACCCTGGTATTGGCAGGCGTTGCAATGTTGTGGTGGCATTAGATCAACATGCTTTTAAAGCCCGGACAGGGCTTCTTTTTCCGCCTTTTTCAAGGTCGTGACTACCCTGTCGTACGAGTGGTCGATCAACTTCCGCAACATTCCCTGATCGAGCGAACCTTCAAAGTCGACAGTGTTCCAGTGTTTTTTATTCATGTGCCAGCCCGGCTGCACCTCGCTGTATTGTTCGCGTAGTTCGAGGGCGTAATCGGGATCGCATTTCAGGTTGACGCTGAAACGATCCGCATCGAGGCCGGTGATGGCGAATATTTTGCCCATCACACGCAGGCAGAGGGTAACTTCATCGAAAGGGAAATCTTCCGTGACGCCTTTTTTGGCCAGGCAGTATTCGCGAAACTGTTCAATGTCCATGCGCTTTGAAATTTACCATTCCTGAATCATGGGATGCAGCATCAGTTCGTCGACGACAACGTGCGGCGGAGCATTCAGCACGTAAGCCACGGCATCGGCAATATCGGTCGGCTGGAGATAGCCGGTTCGGTGCGCCTGGCCGGGCGGGCCATCGTGAAAATAAGTGTCGACCAATCCCGGGGAGATCACACTGACTTTGATACCGAGTTTGCGAACTTCTCTGCGAAGTGATTCGAAAAAGGCGTGCTGGGCATACTTGCTTGCCGTATAAAGGCTGCCGGTGGCGAAGGTGCGTTTGGAAACATCCGAGGCAACGCCGACAATATGGCCGGCGCCGGCTTTTTTCATAGCCGGCAATGCCGCTTTTGAGAGCAGAAAACTGCCTTTTACATTGACCTCCATCACCCTGTCCCAATCCGAAGCGGCCAGTTCGTCGGCAGGTTTGAATATGCCGATTCCGGCGTTGTTGATGACGGTATCGATCCGGCCGAAATCGCGCAGAATCTGGTCGACAGTTTCGTTGACTTGCTTTTCACTCGCAATATCGATAGGAAAAGAAAGGGATTTGCCGCCCGCCTGATCGATTTCAAACTCCAGTTCGCTGAGTTCTTCGGAATTGCGCGCCAGGAGCATCACAAAATGTTGCTCCCGCGCCAGGCGGGTGGCAATTGCCCGGCCGATGCCCCGTGAGGCGCCGGAAATAAGGGTGATTTTTTTGTCCATAACGCGTTAAAAAAGTCCGTGAAGTTCTGCCTGTACCATTTCCAGAACCTTGCCCGAATCTTCCGGATGATTCTGGAAATCGAGATGGTCGACGTTGATAATCAGTAATCTGCCTTCCCGGTATCCGTTGATCCAGTTGTCGTAACGCTCATTGAGGCGTTTCAGGTAATCGAGGCTGATGCTGCCTTCGTAGTCGCGCCCGCGCATTTGAATATGATCGACCAGGGTTGGAATGCTTGCTTTGAGATAAATCAACAAATCAGGCGGTTTGATCTGAGATACGATAGACTGGAACAGCGTGGTGTAGTTTTCAAAATCGCGGCGTTCCATAAGGCCCATGTCGGCGAGGTTGGGTGCAAAAATGAATGCGTCCTCGTAGATCGTGCGGTCCTGAATTACCGTGCGATTGCCTTGCTGGATACGGAGCACTTGTTGGTAGCGGCTCGACAGGAAAAAGACCTGCAGGTTGAACGACCAGCGCTTCATGTCGACATAAAAATCGGACAGGTAGGGGTTGTTTTCCGTGTTCTCGTAGTGTACGTCCCAGTTGAAGTGCCGGCTGAGCATTTCTGTCAGGGTAGTTTTGCCTGCGCCGATATTGCCGGCAATCGCGACATGGCGGATCATGGGTTTGTCGGAGGGTAAACTCGTGTTCATTCCTTTACTTTTGTGCGCTGCGAAAATAGGCGTTCATTTTGCGATGCCCAGCTTCCTTTCAACGTTTTTTCCAAAGCGCTCAACGGACAACACCGTCCGTTTAACGAGCGAAGCCCTGCAATCATCTAAGCTTTTTTTTCACTCATGGATGAAATCCTTATTTCGAACCTTGAAAAACTGGCCCGCTTACAACTGGACTCTTCCGAACGTTTGCGCTTTGCGCATGAACTCGACAGGATTCTGGAAATGGTAGACCATTTGCAAAAACTGGACACCCGCGGCGTCGAACCTTTGCGTTATCTGAATGAAAATGACAGTGACGATCGGGAAGACGAAGTTGGTGGCCAGGTTTCCACCGAGGAGGCGCTTGAAAACGCTCCCAGGCACGACGGGCGGTTTTTCAGGGTGCCAAAAGTCATCGATTGACCCAGGCAATCACAAGTTTAACACATCAGATTCTCAACCATGCTGATTTCGATCGAACACCTCAATAAAACCTACATCATGGGCGCTGAAAAAGTAGAGGCGCTGAAAGACGTTTCCCTCAACATCGACCGCAACGAGTATGTGGCGCTCATGGGCCCCTCAGGCAGTGGCAAGTCTACCCTGATGAATCTGCTGGGTTGTCTGGACTCCCCTACGAGCGGCAAATACTACCTCAACGATATTGAAGTCAGTACAATGGACGACTCCGATCTGGCAGAAGTTCGCAACCGCCAGATCGGTTTCGTTTTCCAAACATTCAACCTCCTTCCTCGCCTGTCCTCTCTCGAAAATGTCGCTCTTCCGCTGGTCTACTCTGGTATCCCCAAAGAAGAACGCCTCGAAAAAGCGCGAAAAGTGCTCGAATCGGTGGGGCTGGGCGACCGGGTTATGCACAAACCCAACGAGTTGTCGGGTGGTCAGCGTCAACGCGTTGCCATTGCGCGCGCGCTGGTCAACGATCCCGCGATCATTCTGGCCGACGAACCCACGGGCAACCTGGACTCCAAGACCTCCTACGAGATCATGGCCCTGTTTGAGCAAATTCACAAAAACGGCAATACGATCATCCTCGTGACACACGAACAGGATATCGCATTGTACGCACACCGTATCGTACGCCTTCGCGACGGACTGATTGAAACGGACCTGAAAAACGACCAGGTGGTCAGTTTTTCCTCGCAGCCTGCCCCCGCGGCCGAGTAGTTGAGTTGAAGGTGTCAGAAAAAAAGAGCGTACCGAGTATTAAACCCGGTACGCTCTTTTTTTTATAAAAACCTGGGGAAATTACAGCACTTTCAGCAACTCGGTTTCCAGATTATTGCGCGGATTGACAGCGATAATCTTGCCATCGCGACCGATCAGGAAGGTTTGCGGAATGGCGCGTACGCCATAAGTAGCAGCCGGGGCGCTGTTCCAGTACTGCAGATCGCTGACGTGGTTGCTCCATACGAGTCCGTCGTCTTTGATTGCTTTTTTCCAGGCATCCTTGCCGTCGGGGCGATCGAGCGAAACGCTGAAAACGTCGAAGCCTTTGGCTTTGTATTTGTTGTAGACGTCGACCACGTGCGGATTGGCACGGCGGCAGGGGCCGCACCAACTGGCCCAAAAGTCGAGCAGCACTACTTTGCCTTTGAGGCTGGAAAGGGAGCGAACCTTGCCGTCGGGATCTGGCAGGGAGATGTCAGGCGCCGGTTGGCCGACCTGAATTTTGCCGTTACCTGCCGGTTGGGGGGCGCTGCCTTGTGTGATTTGCGTTTCCAGCTGGCTCACCATATTGGCATACACCGAGGCGTATTTGGAGCCCGGCATGTAGTCGCTGAGATCTTTGCTCGCGGTTTTAAAATCGGCCAGGTGTTGGTCGGCGATCCGCCCAAAAAACTGTGAGGTAAAAAATGCACGAAGCAGCGGGTTACAGCCTTTCTCCGCCAGAATTTTTTTGGAATCGTCGGCGGTGGCAGGCGGCGCTGCAAATAGCCCCTGGACAAATTTGGCGTAGCAATCCATGGTTTCGGAGCCGTCGACTTCAATTTGAAGTTTGTCGATCGAGGCCAGATCACCGCTGAAACTCACCGATTTTTCACTGCCGTCGAGCATAAAATACATTTTTTTATCGCCGACGGTAAGGACATAAAGCCCTCTTTCGAAAGGTTTCTCCTGTTTCAACGAAAATTTGCCGTTGGCATCGCATTTCGCGGAGCCCAGCGCAAAGGTGGTACGGTCAAAAAAGGATTGTTCCAGTTTTACCTGGAGATCGGCTGCATCTTTAACCGTCCCTTTAAAAACATAACCTTCTTCACCCGCCTGGCAGGCAGCAAAAAGGAAGATAACCGGGAGGAGCAGCAGTAACAGAGATTTTATGGATTTCATATCAAATTGAAATTACAGATAAAAAAAATCAAGCAATAAGCGAGCCTGTTTCATCAATTCATTTTTTCGGCCAACAGTGTGGCGTGGGTGTGTTTCCAGGTGGCGATATTGCCCCAGTCGGCATCGTTTACGACTACGACATCGCCAACGACTTCACCCAAATATTCATACGTCTGGTTTTCATCGATCAGAAAACGCTCGAAGACGGCCGACTGTTCAGGACGGACAGAGACGATCACACGGCTTTGCGATTCGCCAAAGAGCCATGCATCGGGACGAATGCCCGACGGCGTTTTGAGGTGGAAGCCCATACCTGTTGGCATGGCGCTTTCCAGCATGGCGCCGAAAAGACCGCCTTCGCTGACGTCGTGTGCAGACTGCAACAAGCCCTCGGCAATGGCCTTTTTCAGAACCTGCTGAAGTTGGTATTCCTCTTCCAGATCAAAATAGGGGCAGGGGCTGTATTCGGTTCCGTGTACGACCCGTAGGTATTCGCTGCTACCCAGGTCTTCGCGGCTAACGCCGAGCAGGTAAATCTTGTCGCCTTCGTTTTTGAAGTCAAGCGTCATCATCTGCTCGTAATCGTCGAGGATACCCAGCATGCCGATCGTGGGCGTAGGGTAAACCGGGATAACCGCTCCATCTTTGGCGTATTGGTTATAAAAACTGACGTTGCCGCCCGTCACCGGGGTGCCAAACTTGCGGCAGGCATCGCCCATGCCCCTGATGGCTTCGGCAAACTGATAATATACTTCGGGGTTGTAGGGGTTGCCGAAGTTGAGGCAGTTGGTGATGGCGACCGGTTCGCCGCCGGAGCATACGATGTTGCGCGCTGCTTCGGCAACAGCGATCATAGCGCCTTTCCAGGGATCAGCGTACACGTAAGCGGAGTTACAGTCGGTCGTCAGCGCCAATGATTTGCGCGTGCCTTTTACGTACACGACAGCCGCGTCGGCGGGACGGTTGGTGGTCATGGTGCCGGTACGGACCATCGAGTCGTATTGGCGGGTGATCCAGTTTTTGGCGGCGAGGTTGGGCGAATGCCAAAGTTTGTTGGCCGCGGCTTTGAGATCAGAAGGGACTTTGATCTTATGAAGGTCGAATTTTTCAATTTCCGCCATGTAGGCCGGGCGCTTTTGTTCCCGTATATACACCGGTGCGCCGCCGCCCAACACCAGCGATTCAGCGGGCGCCTGGGCAACCAATTCGCCGTGGTGGTAATATTCGAGCATCCCGGTATCGGTCGTAACGCCGATTTGTTCGCAGGGCAAATCCCATTTGTCGAACACGTCCAGGATTTCCTGCTCTCTGCCGGGCGTGCAAACGATGAGCATACGTTCCTGGCTTTCCGAAAGCAGAATTTCCCAGGCTTTCATATTCGATTGGCGGGTAGGTACCTTGTCGAGGTCGATGCGCATACCGACACCCGATTTGGCGCTCATTTCGGAAGTGGAGCAGGTGATACCTGCCGCCCCCATGTCCTGCATACCGACCACCGCGCCGGTGGTTATGGCTTCGAGCGAGGCTTCAAGCAGCAATTTTTCCTGAAAAGGGTCGCCAACCTGTACCGCGGGCAAATCTTCGTGCGAGTCTTCCGTCAGGTCGGCCGAGGCAAAAGTAGCGCCGTGAATTCCGTCTTTACCGGTCGCCGAGCCCACGATAAACACGGGATTGCCCGGGTTTCCGGCTGTTGCACTGACCGTTTCGCCGACTTTCACAATGCCCGCCGACATGGCATTGACAAGAATATCGTGGTTGTAGCAATCGTAGAAGTATACTTCACCGCCCACCGTTGGTACGCCGAAACAGTTGCCGTAATCGCCGATGCCTTTCACAACGCCCGCAATCAGGCGTTTC
>JADZFP010000586.1 GCA_020849825.1 Saprospiraceae bacterium | reverse complement strand
CGGCTACGAACGCAAGCCCTGGCAAGATCGCAATGCAGGCGGAGGCGGCTACGAACGCAAGCCCTGGCAAGATCGCAATTCCGGCGGCGGCTATGGCGAACGACGTTCATTCGACCGGAAGCCTTTCGGACAGAAACCTTACCGTAAAAAAGAAGAATTCTTTGTTGAAAAGAAACCCAAACCCGGACTGCCTACCGGAGAGGGCATGCCTTTGAATAAATATCTGGCCCACTGCGGCGTGTCCTCTCGCCGTAAAGCCGTGGAATTTGTGAAAGACGGCCAGGTCACCGTCAACGGTGAAGTAAAAATCGAACCGCACTACCGGGTACAAACCGGAGATATTATTACCTGCGAGGGTAAGGAAATGCACATCCAGGAGCGGATGGTGTACGTGCTGATGAATAAACCCAAAAACGTCATCACCACTACCGAAGACGAACATGGCCGCGCAACGGTTATGGATATCGTCGATCCGCATTTTCCCGAGCGCCTCTACCCTGTCGGTCGCCTCGACCGCGATACTACGGGACTCATTCTTTTGACCAACGATGGCGACCTCGCTCAAAAACTTTCGCACCCGAGCTACCACGTGCAGAAACAATATCGCGTGGGACTCGACCGCGGATTGAGCAATGCCGACTTCGACAAAATTCTGGACGGAGTCGAGCTGGAAGACGGTCCCATTCAGGTCAATTGGCTGCGCTATGCCGAAGATCACCCGCGCCGCGAGGTAGTCGAACTCGAAATCGTGGTTGGACGCAATCGTATCGTTCGCCGTTTGTTCGAATCGCTGGGCTACCGCGTCGGAAAACTCGACCGCTTCTACTACGGAGGGCTGACCAAAAAAGATCTGCCACGCGGTGCGTTCCGCGAACTTACCCAGCGCGAGATCATCATGCTGAAACATTTTACCGGCCATCCGACTACCGGCGGCAAACGGGAACAGACAGCCGACGACTTCGAGCAGGAGGATTTTGATCAGGAAGAAGACCTTTAAATTGATGGACGAAGCCCCGCTGCACGGGGCCGGGTCCCGATAATTAACGGAACATTAATTGAGTATAGCCGGCCTCGAAAGTGTGGAATGTTTGTCGGGAGATCCGCCAAGCTTCGACTTTCGGGGTCGGTTTTTCATAATCAGGGCTGTTTTTGCCTCCCGGGGTTTTTCTTATCTTCACAATAAAGCACCCCAAAAATTACTTTTATTGCCGAATTCACCCTTTTATCGCATCAAATAAGGACCTGCTATGAAACTCATCCAATGTTGCAAACTGCTTGCCCTCGCGGCTGTCTTTTTTCTCTCCCTGCCCGCTGCCCAGGCGCAAATGCCCGACGGCCGTACCCGCTTCGGCCTGAAAGCCGGCCTGAGTGCCGCCAACTTCACCCAGCAGGATTTTGAAGGCCGCAAAGGCCGCGTAGGCTTCGTGGGCGGCGCATTCGCCAAAATTCCGCTCGGACCACCCAAACGAATCTCCGCTTCGCTGCGCCCCGAGGTACTTTTTACCATGAAAGGCGCCACGGTGACGCCCGACAGCCTCTCCGACGTCAGTTTCAAACTCAATTACGTCGAAGTGCCGCTTTCGCTTGATCTCAACCTGTTTGCATTCCTCAACCTGCACGGCGGCGTGCAAGCCGGCACACTGATTTCCTCGGTCGATAAAAACTTCGATGTGAACAAGCTGGACTACGGCTGGCACCTCGGCGCCGGTTTCGACATCGGCAACATCGGGTTGCATGCCCGCTACAATTCCAGTTTCAACAACCTGTTCGACGTACCCGCACTCGACGGTACCCGAAACTGGAACCTGACGGTTTCCGCTTCTTTCTCCATTAACTGAGCTGCGCCGCTGCGTCGCTGCGTGACCTGATAAGTTGCCCGCAGCGATGCAGCGGCACCGCTTGGTTTACTTATTTACCTACATGGCGCGCAGAAAAACTGACATTCTTGTACTCGGTTCCGGCATCGCCGGCCTCACTTTTGCGATCAAAACCGCCCGAAAATTTCCGAAACGGGAGATACTGGTCCTGACCAAAACCTTCGAAGGCGAAAGCAATACCCGCTATGCCCAGGGCGGCGTGGCAGCTGTATGGGATCAGGAAAAAGACAATTTTACCAAACACATCGAAGACACCCTGATTGCCGGCGATGGCCTTTGTAAACGCGATATCGTCGAAATTGTCGTCCAGGAAGGCCCCGACCGGGTTAGGGAAATCATCGACTGGGGCGCGCGCTTCGACAAGGAAAAAGACTCACCGGCTTACGACCTCGCCCGCGAAGGCGGCCATTCCGAACACCGCATCCTGCACTACAAAGACCTGACCGGTTGGGAAATTCAGCGCGCCCTCATGGAAGAAGCGGCTCGCTACCCGAATATCCGGGTGCAGGAAAATTATTTTGCCCTCGACCTCATCACCCAGCACCACCTGGGCTATATGGTCATCCGGGTCACCCCCAATATCGAATGTTACGGCTGTTATGCGTTCAATCGCGACAACGGCGAGATCGATACCCTGCTCTCCCGCGTCACCGTGCTTTGCACCGGCGGCGGCGGTCAGGTGTATAAATCCACGACCAACCCTGTGATCGCTACCGGCGACGGCGTGGCGATGGTGTATCGCGCCAAAGGCCGGGTGGAAAACATGGAGTTCATGCAATTCCACCCTACTTCGCTCTACAATCCCGCCGGCGAAAACCCCTCGTTCCTGATTTCGGAGGCGGTGCGCGGCTTCGGCGGTATCTTGAAAACCGAAGACGGCGAGGAGTTCATGCAACACTACGACGCCCGAGGTTCTCTGGCCCCCCGCGATGTTGTGGCCCGCGCCATCGACGCCGAGATGAAAAAACGCGGCGCTGAATGCATGTACCTCGATTGCCGCCACCTCAACAAGGAAGATTTCGTAGCGCATTTTCCCACGATCAATGAAAAATGCCTGAGCATCGGTATCGACCCGATGCGCAACATGATTCCTGTGGTACCCGCCTGCCACTATATGTGCGGCGGGGTGCAGGTCGATGAAACCGGCCGCAGCAGTATCCGGCGGCTCTACGCGGCCGGCGAATGTTCGAGCACGGGCCTGCACGGCGCCAACCGCCTGGCTTCCAATTCATTGCTCGAAGCCATGGTATTTGCCCATCGCATCGCCGAAGATGTGGAAAAACAACTGGAAGCCTGGGACTACCGCGACGATGTGCCCGACTGGAACGCCGAGGGCACTTCCAACCCTTCGGAAATGGTGCTCATTACCCAAAGCCTGAAAGAACTGCGCGAAATCATGTCGTATTACGTCGGTATCGTGCGCTCCAACGTGCGCCTCCAACGCGCCATGGACCGCCTTTACCTGCTCTATCGCGAAACGGAAGAACTGTATAAAAACACGGTTATTTCGCCGCAACTCATGGAACTGCGCAACCTCATCACCGTCGCCTATCTCATTACGCGTTCTGCCAAAGACCGGCATGAGAGCCGGGGACTGCATTTCACCACCGATTTCCCCGAAAAACTGCCCTTTATCGAACATTCGATTTTGTAAGCTGCGACGTTGTTATCCGCAAAATGTCCCTCTCTGCCGTCATTATTACTTTTAACGAAGAACGCAACATCGGCCGATGCCTCGATTCGCTGGTCGGCGTGGCCGATGAAATCGTGGTGGTGGACTCTTTTTCGACCGACCGAACGGAGGAAATCTGCCGGACAAAAGGCGTGCGTTTTGTGCAACATCCCTTTAACGGGCATATAGAACAAAAAAATTACGCGCTCACACAGGCCTGTTTCGATCCTGTGCTTTCGCTCGATGCCGACGAGGCGCTGAGCGAGGCCCTGCGGCAGTCGATCCTCGCGGTCAAAACCGACTGGGGCGCCGACGGCTACGCCATGAACCGCCTGACCAATTACTGCGGCCAGTGGATTCATCATTCGGGTTGGTATCCCGATCGGAAATTGCGGCTTTTCGACCGCCGCCTGGCGCGCTGGGGCGGCCAGAACCCGCATGATAAAATCGAAATGTCGGCCGGCGCCCGTCAAGCCCGCCTGAAAGGTGACCTTTTGCATTACAGTTACTACTCGGTAGAGGAGCACTATGCCCGCGCCCGCAAATACGCCGACATCGCCGCCCGCGCCATGCATGCCTGCGGCCGCCGTGCCCGCTGGTGGAACCTGATACTGAGCCCGGCGTTCAAATGGTTTCGCAATTATGTGTTAAAAACGGGTTTTCTCGACGGCCGCGCGGGCTGGACGATTTGCCGGATCAGTGCCCAGGAAACGAAGTGGAAGTATAGGACCTTGCGGGAGCTGGACAGATTGTAATTTCCTTTTTATGGAATAAAGACTCCTTCACAATCCTTTACCAACCCTTTACAATTTTAACAAATTTTACGAAGGTACTAACAGCTTTTAAAAGCGAATCTGCAACCGGCGCGCGCATCTTGCACTCAAATTTCGAAAACAATCAAAACGACAACCTTATGCTCCGCCCGATCCGTTTTTTCAGCCTGTTCCTCCTGACGGTTTTCCTGACGACCGCCTGCCACACCGTTCAGCGATATACCGAAAGCGGCGATTATGATGCCGCTATCGAACTTTGCCTCCGCAAACTGCGCGGCAAATCCAAGAAAAAAACGGAGTACGTCCGTGGACTCGAAGAAGCCTTTGCCCGTGCCCAATCCCGCGACCTGCGCGCTATCGATGCCTTGCTGTACGAAGACCGCCCGGAAAACTGGGAGAAAATCAACGCCATTCACCGGCAAATACGCGAACGCCAGCAGAAAATATCGCCGCTCACGCCCCTGCGCTCCAAAAGCGGTTACCAGGCCAAATTTGCTTTCCTCGACATTGCCAAAATGGAAGTCGAAAGCCGCCAGAAAGCCGCCGAATTCCTCTATTCCCGCGCCGAAAACCTGCTGCTGCGCGCCGACAAGGGCGACAAACTCGCCGCCCGCGAAGCGTATGGCGTTTTGGAAAAACTGGAAGATTGCTACTACCGCAACTATAAAAACACCGCCCAACTCAAACAGGAGGCCCGCGCGCTCGGTACGACGCACGTCCTTTTCGAGATCAAAAACCAGAGCGACAAAGTTTTGCCCCGCGGATTCAACGACCGCGTGCTGGCCATCAGTAAAAACGACCTCGACAGCGAGTGGAAATCCTACCATTTCTCTGCTGAAAAAGGCATAGATTTCGACTACCGCGTCGTGTTCAACATTCGTCGCGTCGACGTAAGCCCCGAACGCGTGCTCGAACGCAACTACGTGGATGAAAAAGAAATCCAGGATGGCTGGAACTACGTGCTCGACGCCCGCGGCAATGTGAAAAAAGACAGTCTGGGCAACGACATCAAAACCCCGCGCATGGTCCGTATCCGCGCCGCCGTGATCGAGGTTCACCAGTCCAAGGCCGTCCGCCTCACCGGCGCCGTGGAAGTATTCGACGCCTACCGAAACACACGCCTCGATGCGCGCGAACTGGGCACCGAAGTCATTTTTGAAAACTACGCCTCCACCTTTACCGGCGACGAACGCGCGCTCAGCGCCGACACCCGCCGTCGTATCGGCAACCGACCCCTGCCCTTCCCGCCCGACGAAGAAATGCTCATCCAGGCCGCCGACCGTTTGAAACCGGATATCCGGGAAGAATTGCGCCGCAGCAGGTCGATACTTTAGGTTATCCTGAAAAGATTGTCGGCATGTCGTGTCGTACTGGCTGGCACGGGGCAATGCCCATTGCTGCCTAAAATCTTAAACGGAGCAATACCGCCCAGGTCAGGATATGGGAGAAACCCCGCATTTGCAGCCATGTATTGCCTCTGTTTTTTCAAAACTTCGGAGAAGTCGCGCTTTTTACAAATGCACGACTTCTCCGAAGTCGTTTTGATCCAATGGTTTACTCTGCTACAAATGCAGGGTTTCTCCCAAATCCACGTGCCCCGGCATGGCTGATAATTGAAAAATCAATGGCAAAAATGCGGCGGGCGCATATTTGCGTCAGTTAAAAGCTTTGCCTCTTGACAGCCCCAGGTGCAGCCATCTATTCCCGCCAACAACAAATATCGAGCGCATCCACCCTCCTTTTCCCAAAACCCAATACCTAACACCCAAAACCCCTTACTCTACCAGTATTTCATCGGCAAACAGCCAGCAAGGCAAACCGGCGCCTTTATGGCCCTCGGGGCAGACGCCGAGCGAGACGCCCGTGACGCGCAGGTAACGGGCCGACACATTTTCGGGCTTCAGCGTAAAATCCTGTTGCAGAGCGCCGGTCTGGGTAGTCGGGACGGTATTGGCGACTTCGCCGATGGGGCGGAAATTCTGGCCGTCGTCGGATACTTCGAACACAACTTTGGACGGATAGAAAATCCAGGAATTTTCATCCTGTAAAAAACCTGCCGTGATCCGGCTGAGGGGTTTTACCGAGCCCAGATCGAGCGTGATGTCGAGGTTGGCGCCCTGAAAACCCTGCCAGCCGCCCGAACGGAAATCGGCGCCGCCGCGCAGCAGGTCGACGAGCCCGTTGGCGCCCCGGCCGGTGTATTGGTTGTCGTAAGCGGCGCCGTAACGCACTACTTTCAGGTTGCCTTTCAGTTTGGAAAATTCGGCTTCCACCACCGGGCTGTATTCGCCTTCGGCCAGCGAAACACATTTCAAAACGGTGGAATTTTCAATTTTAATGGGCTTGGTATAGCGTTCGCTTTTGGCGGTGGGCATACTGCCGTCGAGGGTGTAATAAATAGCCGCGTTTTTATCGGCCGAACCCAGTTCGATCATTTGCGTGTCGGAAAAGACCCGTTGCCCCTTGGCAACAAACGGGGCAGGCAGAATCGGCGATTCGGTAATAGCCGATACCGGGCAATTGGCCTCGGCGGCGCCCCAGGTAGAGGGTTTGCTGGTCATATCGAATGCCAGTTCGCCGCCTTCGAGCAAGGTGCTGTGGTTGATCCAGGTATTCGGCCAGGTGGCGCCGTTGAGGCGGGCGTTTTGCACATAAAAACGGCGGGTGGAAGCGCCGGCTGCGCTGATGGTGAAGGTTTTTCCGTTGTCGAGGTGGATCGTTGCTTTTTCAAACCAGGGCGTGCCGATCGCGTACTGGCCGCTACCCGGCACAGCCGGATACAAGCCCATGGCCGACCACACCAGCCAGGCCGACATTTGCCCGCAATCTTCGTTGCCGCTCAGTCCGTCGGGACGGTCCGAATATTGTTCGTCGAGTATCTGCCGGACGCGCTGCTGGGTTTTCCAGGGTTGGCCGGCGTAATTGTAAAGATAAGCCATGTGGTGGCTGGGCTCGTTGCCGTGTACGTACTGCCCGATGAGGCCCGTGATGTCGGCTTGCTGGCGGCCCGTGATTTTCGGATGGGCCGTGAACAGCGAGTCGAGTTGATTGGCAAAAGCCGTCCGGCCGCCGAGCAGGGTCATCAGGCCGCTGATATCCTGGGGCACGGCAAAACGGTACTGCCAGGCATTGGCCTCGGTATAGTTGAAGTTGACCTCGTAGGGGTCGAAGGGCGTATGCCAGGCTGCGTTGTTTTTACCCCGGAAAAATCCGGTGCCCGGGTCGAAAATATTCTTGTACGACTGTGCCCGCCGGATGTAGCGGTCGTGCACGGTGCGTTGGTTGAGGCCCTTGGCCATTTGGGCAATGCACCAGTCGTCGTAGGCATATTCGAGGGTTTTCGATACCGATTCGGGTTCTTTGTCGGACGGCACGTAGCCCAGCGAGCGATACCAGGGCAGTCCGTAGCGGTCGCTGTCGGCGCTTTTTTGCATGGCGGCGAGCGCCTTGTTGGCATCGTAATCGCGGATACCTTTTTGCCAGGCATCGTAGATAACCGGGATCGCGTGGTTGCCGATCATACAATCGGTTTCGTTGGCGGAGAGTTCCCAGACCGGGAGCAGGCCGCCCTGTTCATACTGGCGCAGGAAGGTTTGGATAAAATCGTTGGTTCGTTTGGGTTCGAGCAGGGTGTACAGCGGGTTGCAGGCACGGTAGGTATCCCAGAGGGAAAACACGGAATATACGTTGTGCCCCGTGGTGGAATGGATCTGGTTGTCGCGTCCCCGGTATTGCCCGTCCACGTCGTTGAAAATATTGGGCACGATCATCGTGTGGTACAGCGCCGTGTAGAATGCCGTTTTTTGCGCGTCGCTGCCGCCTTCCACTTCGATTTTGCCCAGTTGAGCCGCCCATTTATCCTGGGCGTTCATCCGGATTTTGTCAAAATCATAGGCCAGCGGGCCGGCTTCTGCTTCCAGGTTGGCGCGGGCCCCGTCGATGCTGACGGCCGATATGCCCACGGTGACGATCAGCGGGGTTTCGTCGTTGTAAAAATCCAGCAAGCCCACGATGGCCTTGCTGGCAACCGAACGCTGCGAAACATGCGGCGTGCGGGTCATATCGAGCACTTTTGAGTTGAAAAAGGGTTTTGAAAAACGGGCCACGAAGTAGATATGCTGTTCTTTGGCCCAGCCCCTCGACACCCGGAAGCCCATGATCTCGTGATCGTTGACGACCGTCATACACGATTTCAGTACTTCGTCGCGGTGGCGCAGATCGATCAGCAGGTGGCCGACCTCCCGGCTGCCGGGAAACACGTAGCGGTGTACGCCCACGCGTTCGGTCGCCGTCAGTTCTACGCGCACTTCATTGTTCAGGATGACGGAGTAATACCCGGCCTCTGCCTGTTCGGTCGATTTCTGAAATTTTTCGGCATACTGGTAAGGCTCCAGTTCGGCGCGGCCCAGAAAAGGCATGAACAAAATATCGCAGTAGTCGGGCACGCCGGTGCCGCTGAGGTGGGTATGGCTGAATCCGTAGATGATCGAATCGGAATAGTGATAACCGGAGCAGCCGTCCCAGTCCATGGTATTGGGACGGGTATCGGGACTGAGTTGCACAAAGCCGAAAGGGGCTGTGGCGCCCGGATAGGTGTGGCCGTGCGCATCGGTGCCGATAAAGGGATTGACGTATTGGAGGGGTTCGGGGAGGGTTTGGGCGCAGAGCGAGGCAGCCCACAGAAGGGCGGGAAAAATCAGTATCCGGGCAGACATAAGGCCAAATTTTTGGCCAAAGGTAAAAGACCGGGTTGTTTTCAGCAGCGCAAACAAAAAACCGCACAACCGGCAGGCGCCGGTTGTGCGGTTTTGGGTAAAAAAGAAAACAAAAGTCCGCAGGCTGTTCTTACCATTCCAGCACCATGCTGCGGCGATACAGCATGATCAGCAGGGCAATGAGAAAAAACAGGAACATGAAAAGGTAAAGCATAAAGTAACCTTTGCCGCGGGTATTCTGAATGTTGTCCATGTTATTGTCAGAAGAGGATGTTGATACTTGAATGAGCGGCAAAAATACACAGGCGGGCGATAAAAAACGGCAAACCGGTAATTTTTTACCCGTTCGTCGTTGTGTAGAACGGTTTTAAACGGCGGAATAAAGTGCCGGTCGGCAGTGTTAAAAGGCTGCCGGGAAAAAAATTATCTTTGCAGCGCCCCTGACGCACAAGAACTATGGCCGATGTAATCCAATTGTTGCCGGAAAACGTGGCAAACCAGATCGCTGCCGGCGAGGTCGTTCAACGCCCCGCCTCGGTGGTGAAGGAATTGCTCGAAAATGCGATCGACGCCGGCGCCTCCCAGCTCAAGTTGATCGTACGCGACGCAGGTAAAACCCTGATTCAGGTTGTCGACAATGGCTGCGGCATGTCGGAGCCCGATGCCCGCATGTGCTTCGAACGCCATGCCACGTCCAAAATACACGACGCCAAAGACCTGTTTGCCATCCACACCTTCGGTTTCCGGGGCGAAGCCCTGGCTTCTATTGCTGCCGTGGCTCAGGTGGAATTGCGCACCCGCCGGGCAATCGACGAACTGGGCACCCGGATCGTGATCGAAAACTCGGCCGTCGTAACCCAGGAGCCCTGCCAGTGCCCTGTGGGCACCAATCTGGCGGTCAAAAATCTGTTTTTCAACGTACCCGCCCGGCGAAATTTCCTCAAAAGCGAACCGGTCGAGATGCGCCACGTGCTCGACGAATTCCAGCGGGTCGCCATGGCTTATCCCGACCTGTTTTTCTCGCTTCACCACAACGATCAGGAAATCTTTCACCTGCCCCCTGGCACCCTGCGCCAGCGGGTGGTCAAGATATTCGGCGATGCCGTCAACAAAAAACTCGTGCCGGTACAGGAAGAAACCGATATTTTGAAAATCTCCGGCTTTGTGGGCAAGCCCGATTATTTCAAAAAAGCCCGCGGCGAACAGCTGTTTTTCGTCAACCACCGCTTTATCAAAAGCAATTATCTGCACCACGCCGTCGTGAGCGCTTATGAAGACCTGCTGCCGGCCGACACTTATCCGCTGTACGTCCTGTTCCTCGAAATCGACCCTTCCCGCATCGATATCAACGTTCACCCGACCAAGCAGGAGATCAAATTCGACGACGAGCGGCTGGTGTACAACTACCTTAAAGTGACCGTCCGGCATGCCCTGGGCAGCCACAACATCACCCCTACGCTCGATTTCGAGCAGGAACCGGCTTTTCAGCCAACGCCTGTACGCACGCCGTCGCTCCGGCCCGGCAACGAATCGTCCGGCTCGGTGCGAGATTATTCGCGTCCCGATCGCCCCGAGAGCCTCGATCAAAGCAATTTACGCAACTGGCAACGGCTGTACGAAGGGCTCGAACTGATCGGCCAGCAACCGCAAAGCGTTCAACCCGCCGACGAAGAAGAACCCCTTTTCCCGAACGAGCCTGCTTTTCAGGTGCGCCCGAGCGACGAAAACGCTACCCTCGACGATGAAAGCGGCTCTTTTTCAAAAGGCCAAAAAGAACCGTACCAGGTTCACGGTCAGTACATCGTCAGTCAGATCAAATCGGGTTTCCTGCTCATCGATCAGCAAGCGGCCAGTGAGCGAATTTTGTACGAACGTTATCTCGAAGCCCTGCGCGAGCGCCCCGCCGCCATGCAAAAAGCGATGTTTCCCAAAACACTCCATCTGCCTGCCGCCGATGCCGCCCTTTTGCGCGAAATACTGCCCGAAGTCAACCATCTCGGCTTCGATCTGGCCGAATTCGGCGGCAGTGCTTTTATCGTGCACGGCTACCCGGCCGAGCTCGGCGTAAACGGCCGCGAGGAAGAATTGCTGGAAAAACTGCTTGATCAATACAAAGACAACCTGGAACTCCAGCTCGGCACAACCGAAAACCTGGCCCGTTCTATGGCGCGCAGCGCGGCATTGCGCAAAGGACAAATGCTCGGCGCCCGCGAAATGCAAGACCTGATCGATCAACTTTTTGCCTGCGAAGTGCCGTATAAAAGTCCTTCCGGCCGAAATTGTTTTATTACGTTTGAACTGGAAGAACTGCAAAAAAGATTTAATGGATAAATTGGTTGATGGGGGTTGATGAGGGTTTATAAAGGTTGATACGCACGATCGTGATAAACTTTATAAACCCTCATCAACCCTCATCAACCCCAAACAACAAGCTGTGCCTCAATTCAATTTTTATCAACCTTTTTCCGGCGTAGTCCGGCATTTGATCATCATCAACGTACTGATGTTTTTCGGTACGCTGCTTCTTCTGGGCGATCAGGGCCGCCTGATTCTGGCTGCATATCTGCCGGGTTCGACGGAATTTCAGCCTTACCAGATTGCGACGCACATGTTTATGCACGGCGACATCATGCACCTGGCGTTCAATATGTTGTCGTTGTATTTT
>JADZFP010000585.1 GCA_020849825.1 Saprospiraceae bacterium | reverse complement strand
GCGTGGAGAGTATACGTACGAAGTGTAGCGTCTTTTTCACAAGCGCCTGTTTTGGTTAAATTAATAAATGTGTAACCAGAGTCGGGATAAAACAAAAACCGGCGGATGGCGAAGTGATGCTGCCATAGATTTCTTAGCCAATACTAATCATGCGTTTGGGGCATGTGTCCAGCATAAATTGCAGGATGCGCGACAAACAGCAAAATCAGTGCCGAAAAAGAATAATACCGGAAAATGAGACTAGAAGCGGGAAGTGGGGTAAAAGTAGCGCTTTCCCCGAAGTGAAAAAATTTGCCAGATGTTAAAATGCAAAAGGCCGGCTTTTCGGGCCAGCCTTTTGCATTTTTATGCCATTATGCGTCTTATTTCAAATTTTCAAGCAAACGGCGAAGGTCCGTTTTCTCCCCGACAATACGGGAAACCTCCGAAATCGGGACGCGCACCTGCTCCATCGAATCGCGCTCCCGGATCGTAACTGTATTGTTTTCCAGCGTTTCAAAATCGATTGTAACACAATAAGGCGTACCAATCGCATCTTGCCGGCGATAGCGGCGCCCAATGGCGTCTTTGTCGTCGTACTGACAAAGGAAATCGTATTTCAACTCGTTGAACACCGCGCGCGCCTTGTCGACCAGTTCTTCTTTGTTGCGCAACAAGGGCAAAACGGCGCATTTGACGGGTGCGAGCGGCGCCGGAATACGCAACACGACGCGTTTGGCGTCTTCACCCTGGGCATCGGGCACAGTCTCTTCTACCAACGCGTTGGAGAGAACGGACAGGAACATGCGGTCGCAGCCCACCGAGGTCTCTACGACGTAAGGCACGTAACTTTCGTTTAGTTCCGGATCGAAATACTGCATTTTTTTGCCGGAAAGTTCCTGGTGCGCGCCCAGGTCGAAGTCGGTGCGGGAGTGGATGCCTTCCAGTTCCTTGAAACCGAACGGGAACTCAAACTGCACGTCGACGGCGGCATTGGCGTAGTGGGCCAGGTTGTCGTGGTCTTTAAACCGCAGTTTATCGGCCGGGCCAACAGCCTTGTGCCAAGCCATACGGGCAGCTTTCCAGTAGTTGTACCACTCCATCTCGGTGCCGGGGCGCACGAAGAATTGCATTTCCATCTGTTCAAATTCGCGCATGCGGAAAATAAACTGGCGGGCAATAATCTCATTGCGGAATGCCTTTCCGATCTGGGCGATACCAAACGGGATGCGCTGGCGCGAGGTGCGCTGCACGTTGTTGAAATTGACAAAAATGCCTTGTGCCGTTTCGGGGCGCAGGTACAATTTGCCCTCTTCGCCGGAAATGTTGCCCAACTGGGTGGAAAACATCAGGTTGAATTGCCGCACATCCGTCCAGTTGCGCGATCCGGTATCCGGGTCTGCAATTTCCAGGTCTTCGATGAGGCTTTTCAGGTCCGCCATGTCGTTGTTTTTCATGGCAGTCGCCAGCCTTTTTTCGGTATCAGCGGCTTTTTGCGTGTATTCCAGTACGCGCGGATTGGTTTCGCGGAACAGTTTTTCGTCAAAACTCTCACCGAAACGTTTGGCGGCTTTGGTCACCTCTTTCTCCGCCTTGTCGTTCATCTTGTCGATCTCTCCTTCGATGAGAACGTCGGCGCGGTAGCGTTTTTTGGAATCCTTGTTGTCGACCAGCGGATCGTTGAAGGCGTCGACGTGTCCGGAAGCTTTCCAGATTTTGGGGTGCATAAAAATGGCGGAATCGAGCCCGACGATGTTTTCGTGCATCTGGACCATGGCTTTCCACCAGTATTCCTTGATGTTGTTTTTCAACTCGGCGCCCATGGGGCCGTAATCATACACGCCGCCCAGGCCGTCGTATACTTCGGAGGAAGGATAAATGAAACCGTATTCTTTACAGTGCGAAACGAGTCGTTTGAAAAGTTCTTCTTGCATGTGTTCAGGGAAAAAGTGGATGTGCCTCGCGGGAAGGCATCTTGTCAAAAGCGGCGCAAAGGTGGGGAAAAGAGGGGAATTTTTGGGAATAAGGATTGCATTTTACACAAAACAGAACTCGTTTCTGAATCGGACATGAAGGCTACCGATATCCGATTTGCCCGATTTTCGACTTTTGATGGAATGTATGGATGGTTTGATCGCGAATTTGACCTGTTTTTTATGATAGTGTCAAACCGACCGATCCCGCAGCTCTTCCGCTGTAAGCCCGAACAGCGGCGGCGTTTTTACACCCAGAATATTCAGGTACAGATAAATCTGCCCGCGATGGTGTATTTCATGCTCCGTCATGGCGCGCAACCATTTCCAGCAGGTGATGGGTGTACCTTCGGGCGTTTGTACTTTTTGGGCCAGGTCTTCGGGCGTCAAACGGCTGAAAATCTCCATCGATTGACGGTGTAGTTCATCCATCAACTCGATCGGATGACTGTAACCGGCAGCAAGTTCCGCGCCGCCGCCCTGGTAGGCAGGAGGCCGTCCGGCAACGGTTTCGGCATACAACCAGCGCTCTATCGTGGCCAGGTGACGGACAAGGTCGCCCAGCGTGAATTTGCCTTCCCGATCAGTCCATTCCAGGTGCTCCTGCGGTATACACCCAATAACTCTGCGCGTACGTGCACGAAGTTTTTCATAATAGTCGAGAAACGCTTCGATATCCCTGATTTCCATGGCGATACTGTATTTTGCCCGACAAATTATGCCTCTTTTATAAAAAGTCCTCTTTCAAAAATGCCGCTTGTATCACCCTTGCCCTCCGATCACGATCCCGAAGTAGCCGAAATGGCCGCTTTTTTTAATGAAACGCTGGGCTTTTGCCCCCACAGTGTGCTGACCATGCAACGGCGGCCTGCCATCGCCAAAGCGTTTATCCAACTCAACAAAGCCGTGATGGATAACAAGGGGCGGGTCACCAGCGACCTGAAACGCCTGATCGGGTATCTGGCGAGCATGAACGCGGGTTGTCGTTATTGTCAGGCGCATACGATACGAGCCGCCGAACGGTACGGCGCCGCACCCGACAAAATGGAACACATCTGGGAGTTTCGCACCCATCCGGCGTTTTCAGCGGCCGAACGCGCTGCGCTGGAGTTTTCCATTGCGGCTTCGTCCGTTCCCAATGCTGTCGACGAGGCCGTCGCAGAACAACTGAAACGCCATTGGGACGAAGGCGAAATTGTGGAAATACTGGGCGTTGTTGCTCTTTTTGGCTACCTGAACCGCTGGAACGACAGCATGGGCACCACCCTGGAAGAACCGGCTGCCGACAGCGGCCGGCAATGGCTGGGAAAACAAGGCTGGACGCCCGGCAAACATGTTTGAGGTAGTCAGTCTTTTTGAAAACAAAGCACCCAGTTGCCATCCGTATCGAAGGCCTGGGCATTCGGAAAACAGGTTTTGAAGACTTGTTCGAAAAAGCGCTTCGTGCCGCTCCGTTCGTGCGATTGGTTGTACAGGCAGTTGAACAGCAGGGTTCCGCCCGATTTCAACCGCTCGGAGCATTGGTTCAAAAATTCGGGCGTGCGGAATTGAGGCGGCGTCAGGTCGTCTTCGAAAATATCGACGATCACCATATCGTACTGATCCTCATTTACTTCCACGAAAACCTCCGCATCGGCCACGATGATTTCCACCGGACTTTCAAGGCGCGTTAATGTGTATCGGGTGGCCAGGTCGGCGATGGCTTCGTCCAGTTCGACGGCGGTGTAATGGTATTTGCAACCGTATATTTTTTCCAGCATAAAGGGTACGCTGCCCAGGCCAAGCCCCAACAACAAGACGTCGTGATATGGCTTTTTTTGCACCTCGATTTGTGCAAACGCCCGGTTAAAATTGCGGTACAAATCGTCCCAGGAATACACGGCATTGCCGCTAAGCAGTTGAAGACGGCCCCGGAACAGCAATACCGTCAGTTCGGGATTGAGGTCCGAGGCCGTCATCTCCAGTACCTGCGGCTGGAGGTACGAGAGCCATTTTTTCCAGATAGGGATCTGCACTTCGCTTAGTTTTTCTTCTTTTTCTTGAACGGATCCCACTGATCGAGTTTGTCTTTTACGTCGTCGACCTTTTTTTGACCCTCGTTGCCAAGCACCTTTTTAGCTTCCTCCTCGGCTTTCTTTTTGGCTTCCTCGGTTTTTTGATTGGCGACGTTGCGCAGGCTGTCGGCGGCTTTTTCGGCAGCGGCTTTCGCTTTCTCCTTCGCCTCGTCTACTTTTTGGGTCACGACGTTGGTAACGGAATCGCGCGCCTGCTGCAGGGCTGCGCCGGCAGTAGCGGTGGCCTGATCCTTGATGGTCGCCTGGCCATCGCTGCCCAGAACTTTCATCGCGACTTTGGGATTGGCATAACTGCCGGTGAGATCGAATCGCACATTGATGTACTCGCCCTGTGCAATGCTCACGCCGACTTTTGACGCTTCGGAAGCCAGCAAATTGAGACCCGAATTGGCTGCGCTGCCCATCGAGCTGCGCGGCACCTTGGTCAGCACCTGATAGTTCATGTCGCTGGTCAGGCTGTGCGAGCCTCCGATCTGCATGGCAACGTCCTGCATTTGCAGATTGAAGGGCTTGACGATTACCTGTCCGTTTTTGATCTCAAACCAATTCCGGGTGTTTTTCAATTCCAGTTTTTGCATGTAACTGAGATTGAGTTTGGACCCCATCTCGTTAAACGGTTTGAAATTATTGACAATTGCGTTGATCGTCTCAAGGAACCCGGCTGCCGACAGCGTGGCAAAGTCGGGTGTCATGTCTTTGCCCATCAAGCCGGCAATCGACAGAGAAGTATTGAAGCGGCCATCGATCGACTGTGCAATGGGGGCGAATGTTTTTACCGTGGCAAAGTTCAGATAGGCATCCCGAAAACCGATGTTTTGCAGGGCCATGTCCATATTGAACGCTGGTTTTGCGACATTTTTGGTGTCGTAGGAACCGTCGAGCGCCACCTGTCCACCGAGCAGATCGGCCGTACAGTTATTGAGTGTGGCAGCGCTGTTTTTCACAACAACCTGGCCGTCCAGATTATTCAGTGTAAGATTCGTGTATTTGACTTGCCCGAAATTCGCATTGAGCGTCATGTCCATGTTCTCCGGCACGGGTATGACCTCGGCAGGAGCAGCAGGAGCCGCTGCGGTGCTTGTGGCAGCCGGCGCTTCGTCGGTCATGAACTGGTTGAGGTCGAAATAATTGGAGCGGAGGTTGACCGTACCTGAAACAGTCTGATTGTCAAAAAGATAGTTCCAGGCGTTGTTGATCTGGCCGTTGCCGCCGAGGTCGCTTTCGCCGAGTTTGAGGCCAAAGTTCTCGACAGTCATTTTATTGGGCATGAAGTGGCCTTTGACCGCCAGATTGGAAATGTCGTAGGTGTCGTATTTCAGTCGGCCGATTGCGCCGTCGATGCTGAAATCCCAGCGGTCGAAGACCTTTTCAGTCGTCGCGGGCGGCACGTCGGTCGGCACTTTCCCAACGCTCGGGTCGGGCTCTTCGGTCATCCACTCATTGGCATCGAAATAGGCAGAATTGATATTCAGCGCCCCGGTCATGGTTTTTGTTGTCGAAAAATAAGCCAGGATGTTGTCTATTTTACCCGATGCGCGGAGGTCGCTTTTTCCCAGTTTGGCGTCGAAAGTGTGAATATTGACCTGTTGGGGCGTCAGGCTGGTGCTCAGGTTATTGATCTTGACGGCAGGCATATCGGCCGATTTGTAAGAAATGCCCTGCATGCCAAAGTCGCCGGCCATCTGTACCTGGTCGTATTGCTGCCGGTCGATCTGGCTCATGGCCGCTTTGACAACCATATTGGCGCGAATGATGCCGGCCAGTTCCTGAACGCCGTCGACCGGGAAGGCTTTGGAGAGTTCGCCGAGATTGAGCGAACCGTTCACTTTCATATCGACCGTTGGGTCGCTGACGGGCGTTTTCAGGTTAAAATAGCCTTCCAGCGGGTTGGAGCCGATGCGGAGGGAGAATTTGGGAATATTGACCACCAGTCCGTTCAGCGATGCGCCGGGGCTGCTGATAGCGGCATCGACGTTGATATTGCTGACGCCCAGGGGCAAAGCCGGGTATTTGAAATCGGCGTTGCCTATTTTGAAGTCCAGTTTGAAGGCCGGGTAGGTGG
>JADZFP010000584.1 GCA_020849825.1 Saprospiraceae bacterium | reverse complement strand
GGAAGGTATGCTGCAGATTGAGGTTGCCCATCAGATGCCGCCAGCGGTTTGTCTCTACATTGGGCATAAACAAGCGGGTTTCGACGTTTCCGTTTTGGGCGGTAAATCCGGTATTCTGCGCATCCATTTGCCACAGGGTCTGATAGCCCGAGGCCAAAACGCCCAGCACCGTTTTTTTACCCAGATCAATGTCCAGACCCAGTCGGGCCGTGTGGTTGTCGTCGATCGGTTTTCGAATACTCGACACTTTGTTTTCTGTTTCGGCGCCGTCGGGCTGCCGGATCAGCCGGTAATTGCGAAACTCCTGCCAGTGCCGGTCGTGGGAGAAGTTGTAATCCCCGTACAGGTTCCATCCCGAAGCCCTGTAATTGAAGCTGATGCCCGCGCCCAGTTTTTCGCCATAGCCATATCCCGCCAGCAGGTTGTAACTGCCGTTAAAGCCTTCTTCGATGCTTTTTTTCAGTACAATATTGATAAAACCGGCGTCGCCTTCGGCGTCGAATCCGGAGGGAGGGGTCGTGATCAATTCGATTTTTTCAATATTGCTTGCATTCATGCCTGAAAGCATGGCAATCACGGCATTGGGCGGCAAACGGCTGGCTTTGCCGTTGATCATCACAACCACGCCTTGTTTGCCGGCCAGGTTGAGGGTATTGTTTTGCCGGTTGACGATTACGCCCGGACAGCGTTGCAACAGATCAAGGGCGGACAAACCGGTGGCGCTGATTTTGCCGGCAATATTCACGGTAAGCCGGTCGAGCTGGGCTTCGAACAGCGGTTTGCTGGCCTTGATCTCCGCCGTACCCAGGGTGGTGGTGGTGGAAAAAAGCCGGATGTCGGGTACTGCCTGGCGGCCGGAACCAGCCTCCACGAGGATGGCAGAGGAATTGGCAGCCTGATACCCCAGCAAACTCACCTGCACCCAGTATCGGCCGGGAGCTACCGCCTCAAACGTGTAATTGCCGTCGGCATCGCAGTACCGGCCGGCCACCAGGCTGGAGTCGGCGGCGTCGAGCAGCGCCACCGTGGCCAAGGCCAGAGATTGGCCGGTTTCGTCGAGTGCACGGCCGGTCAACCGGGTCGTTTGGGCAGTAAGTTGCAGGGAAAAACAGAGGAGGAACAGGCCTCCGGGAAGGATGGTCTTCATGGATAACAGGGTTTGAATGCTTCTGGAATATTTGGCAAATTAAGGATTCTTCTTGTACAACTGGCTTTTTCCGCGTAAAACTGCCCCGCAAAGCATTGGCCTTTTTTGTGGAATATTAAACGCCACAAAGCAAAGACGGTGGGTAAACATGCAGAGTCTGTCACATAAGCTGTTTTCCAGCGGATTGCGCAGATTTTTGTCGGGTATGACGCAGACTCGATTTATTCTGAAGTACTCGACTAACAGAGATTCCCCGCCTCTCACGGCGTCCGAATCACCTTACCGGTCTTCACCACGCGCCCCTGCTGCCGCAGCACGTAGTGATAAGCCCCGGCCGGCAGACCGTCGAGGCGCACGGTAGCCACTGGAGCAATTTGCAGACCCGGCCGGGTAAGCACCGCGCGTCCCAGCCCGTCGAACAGCCACAGGTCCGCCGTACCCGACCAGTCGCCCTCGGCCGAAAAATACAACACGTCGGCGGCCGGCACCGGCCAGACCCGCAGCGCTGCCGTCCGCGAAGGCGAGAACGTCTTCGTGCCCACGCTGTTCAGGGTGTCGCAGGGGCTGCCCGGTTCGTCATAGAGGCGGTAAAAAGGCACATTGGGCAGCGACCAGATGTTGTAGGTGGGCAGAAAAACCGCGTGCTGGATCAGGTTGCAGGAATCGCCCGGCAGATCGGGCTGATCGATGACGTGCAGGTAGCGGGAATTGTAGTTCGGGATATTGCCGTAGAGTCGCCCGTCGGGGGCTAAGAGGAATTTGTAGAAACGGGTGGGATAGCCGCGCTCGTCGAGAAAGCCGTCGTACTCGGCCACGACGGTTTCGGAGGCCAGAATATCGGGGGCCAGCAGGTCGTATTGCAGCACCTTGTCCCACTGGGAAACGTAAAGAAAGCGGGAGTTGGGCGAGATGGCCGCGCCGCTGGCCTCGATGCCGTCCTCGTACTGCTTGAACAGCGGCTCACTGAGCAGGCCGGTGCAGCGATCGAAGCGATAGAGGTAGAGGCCGGTTTTGTAGGGCCATAGGTCCCAGTTGCCATAGAAAGCGTACCATTGTCCATCGGGGGAGAAGACCGCTTGGCCGACCGCGTTTTCCAGCGTTTCTCCGATGGTTTGATAATGGTCGAAAATCAGGCCTTCTGGCGTAAGGCGATATTTTAAATAAGTGCCTTCAAAGAGTTTTTGTACCATCACCCACCAGTCGCGGCCATTGGCGTGGCGTACAGCAGTAATTTGGCCTCCATTCAGCGTATCCGGTTCACTCATCCCTATTTTATTGGCCGTGACTTTCCCCAGGCCATTGTTTAAATTCATATCGATAAGCGTGTACCGAAGGGGAGCGTAAAAGCCGAAATCGGGTGTGAAAAAAAGCGGGCCGTCTATCATCATCAATTTATTATTGCTGGCTGGTATTGGTAGCAATAAGCCCCCTAAGTCAATAGCTGAGCCAAGTGGTCCAAATTGACCAACATCTTGGTACCAAGTGCTTCCAAGCATCTTCTGATGGTTATGACTGTATAAATATACGCCATTGGTGTAGCATAATAAATTTCCAGAAGAATCAGATATGGCAGAATTAGTCCATCGAAAAGGATTGAACTTATACAACAAATCCGCATGAAATTGCCCATCCCAAAAGTTCACCTGGGTGTTTGCAAAAGCACTATCAGGCTCAGCAAATCCGCCGGTGATCCAATTATTGTCTTCTCTTTGAGCAAAGGCATTGGTAAAAAGAAAAAGGCAGTACAATACCATTATACTTTTCATGTGAACCTGTTAAAGAGGCTATAAAAATGGCATATCGTGAACATTGTAAATAAAAATAGCAATATTAGCCGAAAGCGCAAAATATAGTATTGGGCCCGAAATAAAAAAGACCACCTCATAAGCTTGACTTATGAAGCGGTCTTCTGTGTATGTTCGGCACTGACTACCCGGCGTTCAGGTACTCAGTTTATCGCTTTCCTTGTTCTCTTTTTTCTTCTTTTCCTTTTCCGGTACGGCAGGCGAAATCAGCAATCCGTCTTTATCCGCGTTGAGCGTGGCTTGCAGGGCAGCGCCTTCCGGCGGATTTTCATTGAGGATGTATTCGGCCAGCGGATCTTCGACGTATTTCTGAATGGCTCGGTGCAGCGGGCGGGCGCCAAACTGCGGGTCGTAGCCTTTCTCCGCGACGAAGTCCTTGGCTTCTTCCGTGAGGTGCAGGTTGTACTTCATGTTGCTCAAACGCTTCATGAGACCGGCCAGGGCGTTGTCGATGATCTTGAAGATCTGTTCGCGGCCCAGCGAGTTGAATACCATCACATCGTCGATGCGGTTGAGGAATTCGGGCGAGAAGGTGCGTTTGAGCGCGTTCTGGATCACTGCCTTGCTGTTGTCTTCGGCGGCTTCCATACGTGCTTTGGTGGCAAAACCGACGCCTTGTCCGAAGTCTTTCAACTGGCGCACCCCGATATTGGAGGTCATGATCACCCGCGTGTTTTTGAAATCGACCTTGCGGCCCAGGCCATCGGTGAGTTGTCCGTCGTCGAGTACCTGGAGCAGGATGTTGAACACGTCCGGGTGCGCTTTTTCGATCTCGTCGAGCAGCACGACCGAGTAGGGTTTGCGGCGTACGCGTTCGGTCAGCTGGCCTCCTTCTTCGTAGCCCACGTAACCCGGAGGCGCGCCGATGAGGCGGCTGACCGAGAATTTTTCCATGTATTCCGACATGTCGATGCGGACGAGCGCGTCGTCGGAATCGAACAGGTAGCGGGCCAGGGCGCGGGCGAGTTCCGTTTTACCGACGCCGGTGGGGCCCAGGAAAATGAACGAGCCGATGGGTTTTTTCGGATCTTTCAGGCCCACGCGGTTGCGCTGGATCGCCTTGGTGATTTTGACGATGGCTTCTTCCTGACCGATGACCATTTTGTTGAGGTCGTCGGACATGGTGACCAGTTTTTTGCTTTCGCTTTGGCCCACCTTGCGCACCGGAATGCCGGTCATCATGGCGACCACTTCGGCAATGTCGTCTTCTTCGACGGGGAAGCGTTTGGTTTTGCTTTCTTCTTCCCATTCGACCTTGGCAAATTCGAGTTGGCGCACCAGTTTGCTTTCGCGATCGCGGAGGTTGGCGGCTTCTTCGTATTGCTGGTTTTTGACGGCCATGTTTTTCTGGTCTTTCAGCCCTTCGATCTCTTTCTCGAGTTCTTCGATGTGTTTGGGCACCACGATGTTTTTCAGGTGCACGCGGGCGCCCACTTCGTCGAGCACGTCGATGGC
>JADZFP010000583.1 GCA_020849825.1 Saprospiraceae bacterium | reverse complement strand
TGGGCGCTTACCGGGTCGATCGCCGCAAAAAGAACGCGATTTACCTGGAGACGCTCAAAGCCATGAGCAACCTCAGTATTCAGCGCGGGGTCAACAGCTTGTTCTTTCCCGGCGGTACCCGCTCGCGCTCCGGAGCGTTGGAAACCGACCTGAAAATGGGGCTTTTAGGCACTGCCGTACAGGCCCAAAGAGCAATGTGCGCACAGGAAAAAGACAAAAAAGTGTTTGTGGTGCCCATGGTTATCGGCTACCACTTCGTGCTTGAAGCGCCCTTTTTGATCGAACAATATCTGCGCTACACCGGTAAGGAAAACTACATCCGGCTCAAAGACCAGGGTAAAAGTGTGCGCAGTTGGTTCCGCTTCGTGTGGCGCTTCCTCTCCACCACCAGCGACATCACGCTCAGCGTGGGCCGCCCGATGGACGTGCTGGGCAATTTTGTTGATGCAAGCGGGCGCAGTTTCGACCGCTATGGCCACGAAATCGACATCCGCGATTATTTCATGTCGCGCGGCGCCGTGAATGAAGACCGGCAAAGAGAAGAAGAATACACGAAACTATTGGCCGAACGGATCGCCAGTCGTTACCACGTGGAAAATGTCGTCCTGTCGAGCCATCTGATTGCTTTTGCGGTCTTCAAGATGCTCATCCACGACAACCCCAAACTCGACATTTACGGTATTTTGCGACTGCCGCACGACGACTACATTTTCCCGGCCAGGGCGGTGGAAGAGGTCGTTGAGCAAATGCAGGTTCGCCTGTTTCAAATGGAACAGCAGGGTAAAATCAAACTTTCGCCCCAAATACATCTGCCTGTCGCCGAACTGGTCAAAGACGGCGTGAAAAATCTGGGCTCCATGCACCGCGAACGACCCCTCTCTTTTACCAAAGACGGCGCCATCATCTCTTCCAACTTCCGGGTGTTGTACTATTACCACAACCGGCTCGAACACTACCAACTCGAAAAGGCCGTGCACTGGAAATCGGAAGAAATCGAAGTTTTAAAAATTGACTAACGCTTCCAATCGAAAGCCATGACATACGAAAATCTGCAAATCAACCTCGAAGACGGCATTGCCGTGGTCACCATCAGCCGCGAGAAGGCGCTGAATGCCCTCAATACCCAAACCATGCTCGAACTCCGCGATTTTTTCGGCGATGCTGCGCTGAAAATCGAAGGCCTTAAAGGCGTTGTGCTCACCGGCGCCGGCGAAAAAGCCTTTGTTGCAGGCGCCGACATCACGGAGTTTCGCGGACTCGACAGCCAGCAGGGGGCCGAATTTGCCCGCCGTGGCCAGAATATTTTTTTCCTGATCGAGCGTTTTCACAAGCCTGTAGTAGCGGCCGTCAATGGCTTTGCCCTGGGCGGCGGCTGCGAACTCGCCATGGCCTGCCATCTGCGCGTGGCGGGTGAAAAAGCCCGTTTCGGGCAGCCGGAGGTCAATCTGGGGCTGATTCCGGGTTACGGCGGCACCCAACGCCTCGTACAACTCATTGGCAAAACCAAAGCCCTGGAACTGCTCATGACGGCAGAAATCATCGGCGCCGATGAGGCGCGTCAGCTGGGGCTGGTCAACTACGTCGTTCCTTCGGGCGCTGAAACCGCCAAAGCCAAAGAACTGATCGAAAAGATCGCTGTCAAAGCACCCATCGCCATCGCCAAGGTTATTGAGTCCGTGAATGCCTATTTTGAAGCGGCACACGGAGGGTACGTTACCGAAGTCAACGCCTTCGGCGATTGCTGCGATACTTCGGATTTTCGGGAGGGCGCAGCCGCATTTTTGGAAAAACGCCCGGCTCAGTTCAGGGGAAAGTGAGCCCAGCTCCACGTTCAACATCCGTCCCCGAAACCTGTTTTTTACCACACAATGAACACCACTGCATCCAACATCATTGAAACCGACATCCTGATTATCGGCGCCGGTCCGGTAGGACTTTTTGCCGTTTTTGAAGCAGGATTGTTGAAAATGCGCTGCCATCTGGTCGATATTTTGCCGCAACCGGGCGGACAGCTGACGGAGATTTATCCGAAAAAACCCATCTACGACATCCCTGGCTATCCCAGCGTACTGGCAGGTGATCTGGTGCAAAACCTGCTCAAACAGATCGAACCTTTCGGACCGGGCTTTACCCTCGGCGAGCGCGCCGAAACGCTTGAAAAACAAGAAGATGGCCGTTGGCTGGTGACCACCCATCGCGGTACGAAACACCTGGCGCCGGTTATTTTTATCGCCGGAGGACTGGGCAGTTTTGAACCCCGCAAACCGCCGATCGACAACATCGCGCAGTTTGAAGACCGCGGGGTGGAGTATTTCGTTCGCAACCCTGATTTTTATCAAAATAAAAAAGTCGTCATTGCCGGCGGCGGCGATTCCGCACTCGACTGGACGATCTATCTGGCCGACGTTGCCAGCGACCTGACGCTGATCCACCGCCGCACCGAATTCCGCGGCGCGCTCGATTCGGTCGAAAAAGTGCAGCACCTGGCGCAATCCGGCAAAATCCGCCTGATTACCAATGCGCAGGTCACCGGCCTTCAAGGCAACGGCCAACTGAGCGGCATCACGGTGCTCCACGACACCGATGGCGAATACCAACTGCCAGCCGACCACCTCGTGCCGCTGTTCGGACTGACGCCTAAACTCGGCCCGATCGGCGACTGGGGCCTGAAAGTCGACAAAGGCAATGCCATCGAAGTGGATACTTTCGACTACGCCACCAATGTGCCGGGCATTTACGCCATCGGCGACATCAATACCTATCCGGGCAAACTGAAACTGATTCTTTGTGGTTTCCACGAAGCCACGCTGGCTTGCCAGTCGGCTTTCAAATACGTTTTCCCCGACAAAAAACTTTCCTTTAAATACACGACCGTTACCGGCATCGAAGGCTTGCCACAATGATAAAAATAATTGTAACCGACCGGGAAAACCAGGTGCACGAACTCGATGCGCCGACCGATATGAACCTGAATCTCATGGAGTTGTGTAAAAGCTACGAACTCCCGGTAAAAGGTACCTGCGGCGGAATGGCGCTTTGTGCATCCTGCCATGTTTACGTGCTGAGCAACCACGAACTGTCCGAACCCTCCGACGACGAAATCGCCATGCTGGATTCCGCTTTTTTCGTAAAAGGCAACAGCCGCCTGGGGTGCCAGATTCGTCTGGCAGATGAACTGGACGGATTGTCTGTTCAATTGGCGCCCGAGTCGGAATAAGACAACTTCATTCGGCCGGGCTCCGAAATTCGAGCAAAGCGCCGTAGTCGTCCCAACGGGCATCCTCCTGCTTCATTTCGAGCAGATCGAACAGGTTTTCATCGGCATAAAGTTCGTCCAGTTCGGCGGCGTTTCGCGCTGTGCGCAGTTCGATCCGGCCTCTACTGACTTGCTCCATTCGCCAGCGGAACGTGCGTTCCATTTTGGCAAATATGGCGGCGCAAGCCGTCGTGTGATCCGATTCGGCGCCATCCGGCACCATGGCATCGGCAAATGCCGCGCGATTTCGCGCAATGATTTTGCCTTCTTCCAGAATAAAATAGGCCGTGTGCGCCCATTGCTCGACGGGCGGTAACAGCCTGGAATACAGCACGAGTTGCAGATCTTCGCCGTTGCGGATCATTTCCCTTCTCCGGTTGACGCCGCTCCATTTGAGGTCGACGACAGCGCGCTCTTCGCCGCGGCGCAATACAAGATCGGCTTTGCCCCGTACGGCAACGCCTGCCAATTCGCCGTTCAGTTCAATCTCGGTTCCTTCCACCGTCCAGCCGTTGTTGCGCAACAGGTTGATCAGGCTCCAGGCGGCATTTTTGACCTTGTTTAAAAAAGCGCGCCGCTCGGGTTCGCGGCCGTAGAGCAGGAGGGTGGCGCCTTCGCGGCTCAACAGGTTCTGTGCCTGTTCTTCCACCCATTGGCCGATCGCGGTTTTGTCCAGCACGCTCAGGTCTTCTTTTAGTAAAATTTCAAAAAAACGATGCGCCAGATTGCCCAGCAGGGTAGTGTCCGATTTGACACTAAGCAGACTGGCAGGGTATAGTTTCATTTTTTGCCGGAAAAACCAGCGGTGCGGATGATAAAACAAAGCTTCGAGCTGGGTCGGCGTTTCGTATTCGCTATCCGGGATGAGTTCCGGGTTTTGCAAATGCAGATGCGGAGGCGTGCGTTGCAGGCGTCGCACCGGTAGCGATACCGGTTCGGGCAATTCCCAGATTTGCGCCAGCCGCGCCCGGTCCGGTTCTTCGTCCAGCCGGTATGTGAAACTACTCGTTTCCTCAAAAGCCGCTTCGATATCGCCCAGCAGCAAGCTGGGCACGGCATCGGCGCCTCTTACCTGATCGGGCGCCACCAGCACCAGTTGTTCGCGGGTTTGAAGAACAGGGCGGTATTGCAGCAAAAGGGTACGACGGCTTTGTTGTTTGGGAGTGTCGAGCGCCACCCCTTCGTTTTCAAGGTATTGGCGTTCATCAGATTGCCATTTGTCGGGCGCCGGGGTGGGGTCGGTGAAGAGGCAGTTCCACCACAACAACTGGTCGCAGGCGGTAGCCATTGCACCGGGTCGGTGAATATAGGAGAGGCTTCCGGCCTCCGCGGTGGAAATCTGTACGGGCGAGGGCTCGTAAATGGTGCGCACGATGCGCTCAAGTTCGAGAAATCCCACGCGCGGTTCGGGCAATGCTTCGAGCAGATCTTTGATGCGCCGGGCCTGCTCGGCCAAAACCAAAAGCGAGGTGTTTTTACTTCCGGTTTGGTCAAAATGCTGTAAAGCCCAGGTATGCAGATAGTTATAAATACCGATAGCATCGCGAACCGGGACGCCGGCTTCCGGGCGGTAGCGCCGCCGATCGAACCAGAATTCATACTGCCGGCGTACATCGGCGGGCAATTCGCCCTGTTCGAGATAGCTGTACACGGCGCCAAACCAGTTGTCGCTGAACAAGCCCGGTTTTTCGGCCAGCACCCGGGCGATTTCGAGGGCGAGGCCGTCGTCGAGCGGTTTTACCGACAGGGTGACGAACTCCATGATCTTGAAAACGTCGACCGGCTCCCAGAGAAACGCGGGAGCAAGCTTTAACACTTGCAGGCTGGGGCGGGCCAGTGAGCTGGACAAAATACCCATGGCCGCCTGTTGTTCGAGCACCAGGGTGTTTTCCAGGGAGCGGTCCAGTTCAGGAATCAGCAGCAGCGGCCGGAATACCTCGGAGTTGTCGGCCAGGATCTGTGCCAGCAGCACGGCGGCATCGCTGTCGCGGCGGGCGTGAAGGATCAGCAAGGAGCGGTCGTCGGGCGAAAAACCGGCTTGAACCGGCGCCCCGGTCAAAAGTCTTTGTTGCAAGGCGCCGAGGCGGGTTGCAGGCGGAGCTGAACATTCCTGTTCGACAACCTCAATGGGGCAGCCCTGGGCGGAAAAACAGTCCCAAAGTCGCAGCAAATGAGGCGGATATAATGCCCGGGGTTCGTACAGCAGTATTTTTTCCGGCCTGATGGGGCGTTCTGCCGCTGCTTCCAAAGCCTGTTGAAACCGGTCGGCCCAGCCGTATGCCCTGGCGCCCAGGGAGGGATCGGACAGTTTTTTTTGAAAAACCTGTTCCACCTGCGCCAGGCTTGTCAGCCGTTGGGGGCATCCGGCATTTGGTGTAAAATTCCAGCCCGACAGCAACAGTTCGTCGCGCCAGGCAAGCAGCGCCGCGGCCGTGGCGAAACGGTCGGCGTTGTAGGATGCGGCGAAAAAAGCGGAATCGGTGAGTTGGCCCAACGACTGCCGGTACAACTCGATGCGCAAATAATCCGTATTGTTGGGGTAGCCGCTCAGGCCAAGGCGTTCTTCCATCCAGAGCAGCAGTTTGGCGGGCCCCAGCCAGTATTCACCGGCCAGGGTTGGGCTGATTTGAGCGTGAACGTTGCCGTCGAATTCCAGTCCGAAATGGAGCGTCATGATGCTGGCAAAATTAGGCGCTTTCGCCTTTTTGCGTACTTTTGAGCGGTTTATTAAACAGTTTTTTCGGTAGAAATGGAATCCAACGAAGTAGTAAAATCGAGCAATATCACCATCAAGGTAGGCCTGGATAAAGACAATGTGCCCATTCGGATCGATTGGGCTGCCAGCGACATGCATCCGGCGGGTCAGGCGGAAGAGTGTAAAGCAATGGCGATCGCGTTGTTCGACAAAAATTCCCGCGACACCTTGCGCATCGATCTTTGGACGAAAGAGTTGCAGGTTGTCGAAATGGACCGGTTCATGTACCAGATTATTCGCTCTTTGAGCCAGACTTATCTGAAAGCCACTCAGAATAAAGAACTCGCCGAAGAAATGGCCAGATTCGCCCATTACTTTGGGGAGAAAACGGAAATCATTGCCAAAGAATCCTGATTATGAACATCCGTACCATTCGCCACGAATTCGCCTTTTGGTCGCACCTTTTCGTCACCCTGCTGGCCTGGGTCGCGCCGTTTTTATTCAGCTGGCAAATACTGATACCGGCCTACGCCGCTGTGATGCTTCAGTTTGCCATTTTCGGCCGCTGTTTGCTCAATCGCGAGCATGCGTTGGAAGAAGAAGATCACGCCACGTTCTATTCGTACCTGCTGGAACGTATGGGCTACTCTTTGCCCCGGAAAAACGTCAAATGGTTTGTGCGGCGCTTTTTGTACCCCACCATGTCGGTCGTGGCGCTCGTGTGGCAATGGTATTTGGGCAATGCGCCCTTGTTGTTTTAAAAGAGGCCGTCTTTTGAGACAGCCTCTTTTGTAACTCTCCAGTTTATCCGTTGTATTCGCCGGTGATCGATTGTTTCACCACGCGGATAAAGGTTTTTTCATCCACCATCAGGCGAACGAGATTGCCGTCGATCTTGGTAATACGGCCGACGATACCCGCCTGGGTCAGTACTTCCATGCCTTCCCGGAGGTTTTCGATGAATTTTTGTTGATCGCGCTGGCGTTTGACCTGCGGGCGAATCAGAAAGAAATAAAACACCACGATGATCAGCAGCGGGAACAGCATGTTCATCCAGGCAGCGCCGCCGGCAGGGGCTTGAAGAAAAATAAATTGCAGCATGGCAATGTTGTATTTAGTTGAATGTCAAATAAAAACACCCGGTCGATATTCGACCGGGTGCGCAAAAATAAAGTTTCTTTAAGCAGCGGGGCTACCCCGGGCTTTATTTCACCTCGAACATTTTATCGTCGAGGCCGGCATTTACCTTCAATTCGGTCACACTGGCTTTCATCGGCACGGGGAAAATACCGCCGAGAATCATCGTGTGCGGGAACAGGACGCCGCCGACCTCTTTGTAGTCGCTGAAATCGGAGGTGACGGTCGTCGACTGGCCGTCGGGGCCGACTTCCACGCGCACCTCGCGCACTTTGAGGCTGGTTTTGGCGTCGTAGTATTCGGTGGTTTTTTCGCCATCGGGGCGGGTTACTTCTACGACAAAGGCATTGCTGCCGTTCACTTCCTCCATGCCTTTCAGGTCGAGTTTGTAACCGGCAGAGACGTAGGTTGCCTCCTTACAAAATGCCGCCTGCTCCTTCATGTCGGTCAGTTCGGTGCCTTCGATATTGCGGGTCGCGCCGCCCATGCCATATTCGATGCCGCCTTTTCCGTCGTACACCTGCTTGGAAATTGGCTGGCCGTTCATGGTCATTTCCATGGCGAATTTTTCACCGCCTTTCTGGAAGGTTTTGATCACGAACTCGGGGCCGCGGCCTTTCATGACGGCCGTGGTCTGGGCATCTTTCAGGGCGTTGATTTTGGCGTTCCCGCCGATGGCATTGATGTAGTTTTCGATCACCGACTGGGCCGTCACGCCGGCCGGTACCGGGCTGGATTCTTTGACCGGATAGCCGTAGGTGTCGTAGAAATTGACTTTTTTCTCGGGAGAGAATTGTTTCAGGCGATCGGCGACTTCGTCCTTGTTGCCGACGACGAGGATATAAGCCTTGTCGGGGCGCAGGTATTTTTTAGCCATAAGCAGCACCTCTTCGGGTGTCACGGCATTGAGCACTTCGAGGTAGCGTTCGTAGTAGTCGGCCGGCAGTTTGAAACGGGCGGTTGCGAGGGCGAAATCTGCCACGGTACCCGGTTCTTCGAGGCTGCGCGAAAACTGGCCGGTCATCACATTTTTCACCACCTGTAGTTCGTCGTTCGACACTTTTTCGGTGCGCATGCGTTCGATTTCTTTCATAAATTCGATCACGGCGCTATCGGTGACCGAGTTGCGAACGCTGGCGCCGGCTTCGAAAGAGCCCACGAGTTCGTTGGGCGAAAGGCTGGTACCGGCGCCGTAGGTCCAGCCGTGGCCTTCGCGCAGGTTGTCGTTGACGCGGTTGTTGAAATAAATGCCGCCGCCGAGGATGGTATTCATCACCCGGGCGCGAATCACGTCGTCGGTGCCCGGCTGAAGTTCGACCGGGTAGGTGATCTTGATGGCCGATTGTACGGCGCCGGGTTTGTGGACAAAAGCCACCTGGGCAGTTTCCGGGGCGCGGGGTACGGGATATTTGTGGGTGGGAACTTCGCCTTTGGCCCAGCCACCGAAGTATTTTTTCGCCTGCTGTTCCGCTTTGGCCTTGGTAATGTCGCCCACAATGATCAGGTAGGAAATGTTGGGTTTGAAATAAGTTCCATAGTGCCCTTTTACCTGATCGAGGGTGATTTTCTGAAGCGTCTCTTCGGTCATTACCTCGCCGTAAGGGTGATTGCGGCTGTTGCGCAATACCGAGGCGACGTTTTCGGAGATGGCGTCCGGATCGTCTTTGCTGGAAGCCAGACCGCTTTCCGTGCGGGTTTTGACTTTGTCAAATTCCTCGGCCGGGAAGCTGGGGTTGAGCAGCACGTCGGACATGATGGCCAGCAGTTTGTCGGAGTGTTTGGACAGGCAGCGTCCCGACAGGCCGTTTTGATCGGCGCCCAGAGAGGCGCCCATGAAGTCGATTTCTTCGTCGATCTGGATTTTGCTGCGTGTTTTGGTGCCTTTGGTGAGCATTTCACCGGCCAGGGACGAATAGCCGGCCGCGTCTTTTTCAAGTACCGGATCGTAGTCGACAAACAGGCGATAGGACACGCGGGGGAGTTTGTGGTTTTCCACCACGATCACCGTCAGACCGTTTTCGAGGGTAAAAGTTTCGGCTTTGCCGATCTGGATTTTCGGGGCCGGACCGGCTTGCGGCGCCTTTGCCCGTACGTTGCCCGTGGGCATGGGGATAGTCGGCGCTTTACCGACCGAGGCAGTGGTTTTTTCGCCGGCCTTGGGCGTACAAGCCAGTACGCCAAGCGCCAGGGCTATGGTCAGAAAGAGTAATTTTTTCATATAATGGATGGTGATATTCAGATAATAAAGTGTTTAGCGGCAATACGCCGGTAATCAGGGTTGATCGGTTTTGGGCAGCCAGTACAGCACCACGCGATTGTCTTTGGTGAAATACTGGTTGGCTACGCGGCGTAAATCTTCGCGGGTAACTTTCCGGTAGCGCTCCATTTCGGTATTGACGAGGTTGGCGTCGCCAAAGTACATTTCGTAATTGGCCAGATTTTCAGCGATGCCGGCCACCGAGGTGTTGGCATTGATAAAGTCGTTCTCAATCTGATTTTGCAGTTTTTGAAACTCTTTTTCAGGGATGAGATTCGTTTGTACGTCGGCCAGTACGGCATTCATGGATTGTTCCAGATCAGCCGGTTCGACGCCCATATTGGCGATGCCGAACATGATATTGACCCCGGGGTCTTCCAGATTGAGCGGGAAAGCGCCTGCAAAGAGGGCTTTTTGTTGTTCGTTGACGATGATCTTCTGCATACGGCTGCTTTCACCCTGGCTGAGCAATTGGGCGAGCATATTGACGGCATAGTAGTCTTTGGTGCCCTGCGCCGGGGTGCGATAAGTAAACACGACGGCCGGCAATTGCACATTGTCGAACACCGTGTCGCGTACTTCGCCGCCCAGGGGCGGTTCCACGATGTTGGGGCGGAAAATCTCTCCTTTGCCGCGCGGAATACCCTTGAAGTAAACGTCGATCAGCGCCTTGGTTTGTTCGATGTCGATATCGCCGGCGATGGAAAGGATCGCGTTGTCGGGGCGGTAAAAGTCGTGGTACAAATCGACGTAATCCTGCTCCTGTGCTGCATCGAGGTGCTCCATCGAGCCGATCACGGAGTGCTGGTAAGGGTGAACTTTGTAAGCGCGCATCATGGCTTCTTCGAGCAGGCGGCCGTAAGGCTGGTTGTCGATGCGCAGCCGGCGTTCCTCCTTGACCACCTGGCGTTGGGTTTCGATGCCTTCGTTTTCCACTTTGGCATGGAGCATACGTTCGCTTTCGAGCCAAATGCCCAGGGCGAGTTGGTTGCTGGGCAGGATTTCGAAGTAATAAGTGCGGTCGTACCAGGTGTTGGCGTTGTAGGCGCCGCCGGCCTTGTTGATGTGGTCGTCGAATTCGCCGCGCTGGATGTTTTCCGAACCTTCGAAAAGCAGGTGTTCGAAGAAGTGCGCGAAGCCGGTACGATCGGGCTTTTCATTTTTAGAACCCACGTGATACATGACCGAAACGGCCACGATAGGGGTGGAATGGTCTTCGTGCAGCAACACTTTCAGTCCGTTGGGTAATTCGTATTCCACGAACTTGATGTTCTGTGACTGGGCGGCAAAAAAGCCGACAAAGAGAAAAAGACAAGTGGTCAGTAGCCTTGGCATAACCGTATGGTTGAATGAAAAAATATGGGTCGGAAAATTCGACCGCAAAAATGAGCAAGTCCGGCGCTAAGACAATCGAGATTCGATAAAGGTTTGTCCGGATTCGTCCAAATACCGCAAACCGCATAAAAAAAGGAGCGGCAACAAGCCGCCCCTTATGATGCATAAGAGTTTGATCAAATGTAAAAGCCGTGTGCAGTGCCGCTCAGATCACTTTATCGGCACAGGACGACGACGCAAAGGCATCGGGTTTTGCCTTGAACACGAAGCCCATACTCAGGATATAGCCCATGGCTTCTTTCAGGGCGGTGTTGCTTTCGAATGCCGGATCGGTATTGATGTCGGCGTGTACTTCAAGCGCCACGTCGTGTTCGTCGAGCAAATGACACAGCGCGTAAGCCACCTCTACCGAGCGCCCGACTTCGAGGATCATACGTTCGCGCAGCGTCATCCGGCGGTTGTTCTTTTCATTGGAAATGAACATGAAACCGCCGCGTTTTTCGCGCAGGAAAACAATGACCGTGGCAAAATGCACCTCTTCACCGATGACTTGCGAATCGGTGCCGATACACACTTTCAGCCGGAAGCCAGCGGCTTTTTCACGCCGGATGGTATCTTCCACCGCTTCTAAAAGCGGCTGTGAAATACGTTGTCCGTTGAGCCTTCTCCACTCCATGAGTCTGATATGGGTTTATAAATGAGTGAAAATTTGCCGAATCGGGAGGGTAGTGGTGTTATGGTTTGATAAAACAAAGATATACCCGAAAAATGCCGCGTTTTTGAATTGGATACAAAATTAACGGTTTGGTAAACAATACATTTGCCCGCCTGGTTCCACACGGCAGCATCTTGTAAGCGTCTTATGAGCAAGGATAAATTTTTACGGCTGGTCAATTCTCCATGGCGATTCCGGCTTTTTCTGTTCTGGAAACTGCCGGCGGCCTGGTTCATGGGTATTCGATTGCAGTCTTGCACCAACGAGAAAGCGGTGGTGCGGCTTCCCTTCGGCTGGCGTTCGCAGAACCCTTTCCGATCCACCTATTTCGCCGCTCAATGCGCAGCGGGCGAGTTATCGACGGGTATTCTGGCTTTGGCCATCCTTCAGGATATGCCTCCTGTTTCCATGCTGGTGGTCAGCATCGAAGCGGAATTTTATAAAAAAGCCGACAGCACACTCCAGTTTACCTGTGAAGAGGGCGATGCCTTGGAAGCCTGTATCCGCAAAGCGGTGGAAAGTGGCGAAGCGCAGACGTACCGGGCGACGTCTGCGGGGTGTTTGCCCGACGGGACGGAGGCAGCGAAGGTGTGGATTACCTGGTCGTTTAAAAGAAAAAAAGCGTAGCGACCATGCCGCTACAATCGGCCCAAAGACTGCAATGTGCGTTCGACGCCGGCTACGTCACAGATGCCGATCAGCACTCGAGAACCGTCAGTGAGTACCAGTTGAAGACCTTTGTTGCTCCAAACGGTATAAGAAATATTGCATTTTTTGCCCCAAACAACACTGCCGCTAAACCTGGGCCACTGCTTCTGGAATCCCCAGCCGCCATATTCACCAATCGGATTGAATTTGCGCACATAGGCCTTATCGATTTCATGCCAGGCGAAAAGAATGAAGTCGCTTGAAAAAGGCGTGTATTTTACACTAACTCCTTGATTGTCAATTCTTGTGTCGAGAAATATCCTGAATAAAAAAAAGTACCTGGCGGCAACCCAAATGGGTAAAACATACAGGGCGCCTGAAGCGTGCGCCGAAGGGTCGGATGCGCCATGCCAATAGAACATGATGTCGCCCAATGCAGCGTAGAGCAGGGGCAGGCAGGGCAACAGACTGAACCACATCCACCAGGGCCTGAACTGCTGGCGTTCCTGAAAAATCATCTCATGAGTAAGCATCGCTGGTTGTTTTTTTACATCAATAGCGTTTTATATTCATCCACCAGGCTGGGAAAATGTTACGCTTAAATACGCGAAGCGCGCAATGGGTATATTCCATTGCGCGCTTCGCGTATTTATTTGTCATTTTCGATACTCACGGGGGCTCAATAAATGACCAAATCATACGGCAATCGGGCTTGCACGCCCTGGTTTTTGCGGAAATCGCGCAGGGTTTTGTACATCGGGTACATCTCGCCCAGTTCGCGGCGCACGACCCAGCCTTTCACGCCTTCGTCGTCGTTGTCTTTTTTGGTCAGTTGTTCGATAAACTGCTCCAGACCTTTCGAGGTACGCGGGTATTCGACGGTGCGGTATTTGTCCAGATTAGCCAGTTTGGCTGCCGAGGCCATGGCCCGGTCGAGGCCGCCCAGTCCGTCGACAAGCCCGATTTCGAGGGCGCGGGTCCCGGTCCAGACGCGGCCCTGTGCAATTTCATGCACCTGGTCGCGGGTCATGTGGCGGCCGGTGGCCACTTTTTGCAGGAAATCTTCATAAATCTGGTCGATACTGTTCTGGATCATCTGTTCTTCTTCGGGGGAGAATTGGATAAACGGCGTGCCGAAAGCTGAATAGCGGCCGGTTCGCACGGTATCCATCGTAATGCCCAGGTTTTCTTTCATGGTTTTCTGCAGGTTGGGCACGATGCCGAATACGCCGATGGAGCCGGTGATGGTATTGGGCTCGGCGAAGATGCTGTCGGCCTGGCAGGCGATGTAATAACCGCCGGAGGCCGCCACGTCGCCCATACTGACCACGACGGGTTTGCCGGCCTGACGGCAGAGCTGGATTTCGCGCAGGATGTTTTCGCTGGCCAGCACGCTGCCGCCGGGCGAGTTGACACGCAGGACGATAGCCTTGACGTTGTCGTCCTGACGGAGTTTGCGCAGGATTTTGACGTATTTGCCGTCGTACACGTCGCCGGGGTCGCCTTCCGTACCGTCGGAAATGGTACCTTCGGCATACACGACGGCGATCTTGTCTTTCACGGTAAAATTGGTCTTTTTACCCCTTGCGGAGGCATAATCTTCTACGCTGACCCTGTAGAGTTTTTCTTTTTTATCGAGCCCGATTTTGTTTTTCATCAGGTCGAAAGCCTCGTCTTCGTAGGCAATGCGGTCGACCAGGCGGTTTTCCAACGCGGTTTTGGCTTCGCGCCCGGCGTACTGGTCGGCCAGGCGGCGCAGGTCGTTTTCAGGGATATTGCGTCCGGCGGCGATATCGCGGATAAATACGTCGTACAAACCGCTCAGGTATTCCCGCACCTGCATGCGGTTTTCGTCGCTCATTTTGTCGAGGCGGAAGGGTTCGGTGGCGCTTTTGAACTTGCCGGCATAGAAAATTTTCATCTCGATGTCCAGTTTGTCGAGCATGCCTTTGTAGAACATGATCGTACTGGCCAGGCCTCTGAAATCGACCATGCCAACCGGATTAAGCAGAATGCTGTCGGAGACGGAAGCGATGTAATAGGCGTTTTGGGTGTAATAATTGGCGTAGGAAACCACGAATTTGCCGGATGTTTTAAAATCGGCCAATGCATTGCGCAGCACGGAAGAAGTGGCTTTGCCTGCATTGAGATAAGTGGCGTTGATATAAATGCCCTTGATATCCGGATCGGTTTTGGCGCGCTCGATGGCGGCAACCATATCGGTGAGGCCCAAAACGTCGTCCTGCTCGATGGCGAAGGGGTCCATGGGCAGGTTATTGGTTTTTTCAGGGATCGGATTGGTAAATTTCAGTTCCAGAACGGAGTTGGGCCGGATTTTTACTTTTTCTTGTTGCGAGGCGCTACCCGCCAGGCTGCTGATAAGTCCGATGCCAAGAAAGAACAGAAGTACAAGGGCCAGGGCGGTGCCCAGGCATGATGCGAATAAAAACTTAAAAAACTGGTTCATAACCCAAGGTTAAGTACGAAATGTGATTGGGGCCAGGGGCCGAAAAGTGTTCGGAATGATGTTCAATGTTTGTATGGACAAAGGAATACAGATGCGCACGGAGGTAATTGAAAATTAGATTAATGGCTGATTTTTCAGGACGGCGATGCGATTCTTTGCCGTGTTTTTTGTCCAAGGACGACACTGTGGGCATCGTTTGCGGCTTTGATTGACTCTTTACCGCAATTTTGATCCGCTACCCGCAGAACGGATTCACACAAAAACTACTACTTTTCGGCGTCCGAAAAAGAACATTCGGCGTCTTTAGTATTAAGCCTATTTTTTAATCTCTCCTCCCGGAGCAAAACCATCCCGTGCTCTGATCATGAAAACACCGGCATTTTCGCCTGGACTCAACACACTTAACATACTACCCGGATGAATTGCTCATTACCCAATTCGCTGCAAAAACTGCTGTTTTTTGCCTTTTTCCTGTTCACAGCCCTTCCCGTCACCCAAGCCCAGTTTTTACAGGTGACCGGTGGCAGCACCCCTCCATTTACCCCTGAAAACCTGATTTCCAATATCTTTTTGGGCGATGGGGTAGAGGTTACCGCTATTATTTACAACGGAGACCCTCTTGCTGTCGGTTATTTTACAGGTGGCACCCAGAGTATCGGTATCGAACGGGGCATTGTCATGACTTCCGGCCGGGCAGCCACCCAGGGCGCCAACATCGGTTGCGACGAAGTTGGGGGCGATTTTGCCTCCAGCAACAACGGCGGCAATATTTCCGATCCCGACCTGGCCGACCAGACTACGGCCGGTATTCAGGACGTTGCCGTGTATGAAATTACCTTTATCCCGACGGCCGATACGCTGCGGTTCCGATACGTGTTCGGGTCGGAGGAATACCCGGAATATGCCTGCAGCCCCTTCAACGACGTGTTCGGGTTTTTTATCACCGGACCTAATCCGGACGATCCAGGCAACCCTTACGTAGCCTACAATATCGCCCGTGTGCCCAATACGACCTTGCCGGTGACGATCAACAACATCCACCCGGCCAACCCGATTTATGGTTGCGGGCCCTTCAATGAACAATTTTACAACAACAACAACGGCACCAACCTGCAACCGAGTTACGACGGCTTCACTGATATTTTTATCGCCGAGGCCATCGTCGTACCCTGCCAGGAATACACCATCAAACTGGCCATCGCCGATGCGGCCGACGAGGTGTTCGACTCCGGCGTATTCCTCGAAGCCAAAAGTTTTGGTACCGGTTCGCTGAAAGTCGAAGTCGCCACGGTGAGCCAGGATGGAACCATTACCGAAGGCTGCTCGCAAGGGGTAATCACTTTTGCCCTGCCCACCGAGGTCTTGACGGATTTCCCGATCGACTACAACATCTGGGGCAGTGCAACCAACGGTGTGGACTATCAGGCTGTACCGACCAACCTGAGCATTCTCGCTGGTCAAAGCCAGGTGAATATCCCGATCATCGCGTTTGAAGACAACACGGCTGAGGGCCCCGAATTCATCGCCATCGACGTGCAGCGCGACCCCTGCAACCGCGATACGATCTACATTTACCTGCGCGAAAACGGTCTTGTTTCGCCGACGCTGCGCAGCGATACCAGCATCTGCACCGGCGGCGCTCCGCTCGAACTGGACGGCACCCTGGCGATCCAACTGCCTGATCCGCCCACATTTACCAATACGACCGACATCCAGATCTTTCCCGCCAATCAGGCGTTTTTCTCCGATATCAACGTGTTTGGCGTGCAGCCCGTTCTGCTCGGCGAGGGCGTCATCAAGTCGGTGTGTGTCAATCTGACCCACGTTTGGGTCGACGACCTCGATTTGTACCTCATCACGCCCGGCGGGCAGTTTCTCGAACTGACTACCGACAACGGCGCGAACGGAGATAACTATACAAACACGTGTTTTACGCCTACAGCGACAACCGTTATCAGCTCGCCCGGGCCCTTTGCACCGGCCGCCGCTGCGCCATTTACCGGCGATTGGCTGCCCGAAGGCCCCTGGACCGACCTTTGGGACGGCGATTATCCCTCCAACGGTACCTGGCGACTCCAGGTAGTCGACGATGCCAACGGCTTTGTTGGCTGGTTGCGCGACTGGACGATCACATTCGAACCTTCCTACAAAGTCAATTATCAATGGGCGCCTATCGCCGGACTGGATTGCCCCACCTGCCCTTTAACCAACGCCACGCCCACCCAAACCACTACTTATCACCTTTATGCAACCGACTCCTATGGTTGCATGGTGGAAGATTCGGTTACGATAGACGTGCAACTGGCGCTGGAAGCGCCGCTGGTTGCATGCAGCGGCGTGACCAGCAACAGTATTTCTTTCTCCTGGAACCCGGTGGCAGGAGCGAATGGTTACGAGGTAAACATCAATGGCACGGGTTGGGTGCCCGCCAGCGGCGCTACCTCGCACGATGTGACGGGACTGGTGCCCAATACCACGGTCAATATTGAAGTGCGCGCCATCGGCACCTTCCTCTGCCCTGCCAATATCGGTACGGGTTCGTGCACCAACTGCGAAGTACCCGTTGTAAATGCGGCCGTTACAGGTGTCAGTTGTTTCGGCGGTACCAACGGCTCGGTTATCCTGACGCCTGATGGCGTAAATCCGCCTTACTCCTACACTGTTGCCGCTCAGACAAACAGCACAGGCGATTTCCAGGGCCTTGCCGCAGGCAACTATATCGCCGCCGTTAAAGACGGTGGCGGCTGTGAAGCGCAAATACCATTTACCGTACCAACTCCCGCCCAAATGACAGTGACGCCAACCGTGGCACAACAAGTGTCCTGTTTCGGTGGCGACAACGGCTCAATTACGACAACGGTCGGCGGCGGCACGAGCGGTTACAACTACCTGTGGAGCAATACGCAAGCCACGCCCAACGCGCAGAACCTCATCGCCGGAACGTATGTCTTGACGGTAACGGACGCCAATAACTGTACTGCCACGGCCAGCGCCACGATCACTCAGCCAACCGATATTCAACTGAGCGCCAATGCCTTGAATGTCAAGTGTTTCGGCGATTCGACCGGCTCGGGTACGGCCTCGGCTGTTGGCGGGGTGCAGCCTTACAACTTTGTATGGAGCAGCGGCCAGAACGGCCCTTCGGCGCCCAATTTGCCCGCCGGCTCATTCACCGTGACGGTCACCGACAACAACAACTGCAAAAAAACGACCGTCATTTTTGTCACCGAACCCAATCTGCTGACCGCCGCCGCCAGTTCGACCGATGTGACCTGTGGCGGCGGATCCAATGGTTCGGCCACAGTAACCCCGGGCGGCGGCTTTGGTGCTTATTCGTACCAATGGAGCAGTGGTCAACAAACACAGTCGATCAATAGCCTGACGGCCCAGACTTATACCGTTACCGTGACGGATGCCAATTTGTGTACCGCTACCGATGTGGTCACCATCGATGCGCCCGACGTGCTTACGCTCAGTGTAACGCCTGCCGACGCAGCTTGCTATGGCGCGGCTTCCGGCACGGTTGCTGCCGTACCAGCAGGCGGCACTTCGGGTTATACCTATCTCTGGAGCAACGCACAAACCGGCGCTACTGCGCAAAACCTGGTGGCAGGGACCTATACCGTCACCGTTACGGATGCGCAAAACTGTACCATCACTGCCACGGCTACCGTCGGGCAGCCGGAGGCAATTGCCCTGAGTGCGGTAGCCACCGATGCCGATTGTTTTAACAGCCCGACCGGATCGGTGGATGTAACCATTCAGGGCGGTACGCCGCCATTGAGTTTCGACTGGGATTCCGGCGAGACAACGGAAGATATTACTGGTAAAACTGCCGGGATTTACATCCTCACCCTGACCGATGCCAACAACTGCACGGCCACAATCGCACAAACCATCAACGAGCCGACGGCTTTGGTTGCAACCCTGTCGCAGCAAAACGTACGTTGTTTTGAAGGCGACGACGGCTCTTTGTCGGTCAGTATCAATGGCGGTAGCGGCGGCTATTCCGTTGCATGGACCGGCCCCAATTCATTTAACTCTGTTGAAACTTCGTTGAATAATTTGCTGGCCGGCCAGTACAGCGTCACCGTGACCGATGCCAACAACTGC
>JADZFP010000582.1 GCA_020849825.1 Saprospiraceae bacterium | reverse complement strand
TCCGAAAACGGCTGCCAGATCTGGGTGCCGAAATTGGTAAAACAGTCGAGTATCGGGTGGGTAAAAATGCTCCAGAAAAACAGGGCGACCCAGACCCGGTACGGCACTTCGACCTGTGAAAGGTCGCGGCCGAGGTAGTCGCGCCAGAGTTTTCGCACAAACCAGATGCCCAACAGGAGGGTAGGGGTGAAGATGTACCAATTGAGCCCCTCTCCAAGCATCACCGGTATAAAATTGATGCCGGCCGCCGCAACCAGATAAATGATGAGCCAGATCGCCATGGCCGTCACCTTGTACCCTTGCCTTCGGTAATGACCTTTTTCATAAAACCACTGCGTCATTCGGGCAAAGACAAAAGGCGCCAGGGCCGCAAACAACATGGAATGCATGAATCCCCTGTGGAAGGAGGTGGCTGTCAGTTCGTCGGTAAAAAAAGTGGCGAATACATCCAGATCGGGAATCGTACCGCCAATCGCTCCCCATAACATGGCGCGGTTGCCCAGTTTTCTGCCCGCAACCGCTTCGCCACATGCAGCGCCAAGAACAATCTGTGTAAGGGAATCCATATCGAGTGATGGTTGATAAGGTTTATAAGGTTGATAAGGGTTGATAAGGTTTATAGGGTGATTATTGCTTATGCGGGAATGAACCTGAGGGCATCCACCCTACTTTTATCAACCTCATAAACCTTATCAACCCTTATCAACCCTTTTCAACCTGATATTTATTTCTTCCTGACCAATTCTGCCCGCTGAAACACTTTGAACGGGAAGGTTTTGACTTCGGGAATATCTTCTTCTCCTTGTTTGGTATTGCCGGTGGAGGAAACGGGCGTTTCGTTGCCCGACATCACTTCGAATACCATGGTATCGGGGCCGGTTTTTTCGTATGTGCAAAGTATCCGGTTGCCCTGAACCGTAAACCAGCACAATAGTTTGGCGCCGAACAGGTAGCTTTCCATCTCGATCGAGTTTTTTTCATCCACTTTCCAGATGCCGCGCTCGGGCTGCACGGGTACCAATTCGTAGGGTCGCCAGTCGTGCTCTTTGGAGCCGTACACCAGCCCGAAGGTATAGCGCCCGCTTGTGGAGGTGTCGATTTTATGTATTTCCACCATCATATCGATCGATTGGGCCAGGCCCCTGGTGCTGTAAATATTGAGTTTGCCGACCCAGTCGCCCTCCCAGGAGGCCGGGAAGGAAAGGGAGTCGGCCTGTTGCGCGCCAAGGTAAAAAGTATTGAAAACGAAAAAGATAAGCAGCGATAGTCTCATATGTGGTCGTTTATTGGCTGCAAAAATAGCCAACAAACCGGGCGCCATGGAAAAATGCCTATTTTTCCGCCCGACAAGCCGTAATTGCCATGAAAATTCCTTCTCTTCTCTTTCTGGTACGCGCCACGGGCGCCGTGGTCCGGCGTTTCCCTTTGGTCGCTGCCGCTGCCATGACTGCTGTTATCGCCTTAATGGGACTGACCGAAAACGAGCAGCAACCGGTGCTCGTCAAACTCTGGATGATGGGTCAGTTGGGCGTGCCGCTTTTCACCGGGTTGCACACTTTTGCCGAATCGCGCGGCTGGCAGGAACAGAACTGGCGGCGCTGGGCGGTGCTGGCGGGCGGCCTGTTGTTGCTCGCGGTGTACTATGCTTTGTTGCCCGACCCGCTTGGCCGCGGTTTTGGTGAAACGGAGGGCGTGCGCTTTGTCGGTATTTTGCTGGCTGCGCACCTCGTGGTTGCCGTTGCACCCTATCTGAATCAGTTGCGTATCGCCGATTTCTGGGCTTACAACAAACAATTGTTTGCGGCCTGGATCGTCGGAGCGGTGTTTACCGTGATCCTTTGGGGCGGCCTTTCACTGGCGCTACTGGCGCTCGAACGGCTGTTTAAGGTCGATATTCGGGAAACCCTGTACGTGCACATGTTCATTTTGTTGGCCGGCCTGTTTCATTCTGCCTACCTGTTGCACCATTTGCCGCGACAATACGCCGAAGAAGCCACCGACACGGGCTACAACGCCGTGTTCAAAAACCTGTGCAAATACATCCTGATCCCGATTGTTGGCTTGTATTTCCTGATTTTGTATGCCTATGCCGCCCGTATTCTGGTCACCTGGGAGTTGCCGCAAGGCTGGATTTCGTCGCTGGTCATCGGCTTTTCGGTAGCCGGTATTTTTACCTATCTGCTCAATTACCAGCTGCCGCTGCACGACCCCAGCCCGATCGTGCGCAATTACCGCCGCTGGTTTTGGTGGATTTTGTTGCCCATGGTCGCCTTGCTCATGGTGGCTATTTATCGCCGCATCGACGATTTCGGGGTGACGCCACAGCGTTTTATGGTGGCCACGATTGCCGTGTGGTTGCTGGTCAACGGACTGTATTTCGCCATTTCCCGCACCGACAACATCAAATTTATCCCGCTTACGCTCGCCTTGTTTGCCCTGTTCTCTGTTTTGGGGCCGTTTAACGCCTTCGTTGTGTCGCAACGCAGCCAGATGGGGATACTCGAAGACCTGCTGATCAAAAACAACCGAATGCTGAACGGCAAGATCGTGACGCCGCAAGGCGATTTTACGGGAAAAGACGCGCAGCGGGTAACCGATATCTTCTACTGGCTCGACCAGCGCGACGCGCTCGGCCTGGTACAACCCTGGCTCGACGAGCCGCTCGACAGCCTTCCGGCCGCTCCAAAGGGCAATTACGGCCGCGTGGGGCGCCTAACACACCTGCTGGGAATCCGCAGTGCCCGCGACGATTATTCCAACCTCGTCCGCGTAGCGCCCAACGGACTCGTCAATAACGGCAACATAAGGGGCTACCAGACCTGGTATCGCGTGGAAGCCGACGAATACATGGACCCGCCCGGTATCGGCCGCTATTTCGTGATCGACAACAACGGCAGCGGACTGGTGTACCGCGAACGCCACGGCAGCCGCTACGAAGACCTCGATCGTATCGATTTCAGGCCCAAAATGAAGGAATGGCTGGAAAGCGACCTTGTCGACGACGCCGTTTACCTGCCGGCCAACAGCGAAACCTTCGATTTTAACGGACGCCGCATCGAAGCGCGTATCGTGGTGGAAGAACTGGAACTCCGGCCCGGAGAAAATGGCGGCGAACCGGCGCTCATGCGGTTCAGAGGACTGGTATTTATCAAAGACAAAATCAAATAAAACACCATTTCAATGAAGCAACTCTTCGCCTTTTTGATCTGTTTGCCTGCTGTTGTTTCAGCGCAGGGGGCTTATTTTCAACAAGAGGTCAATTATACCATCAAAGTCGCCCTCGACGACCGCACCCACAGTGCAAAGGGGGAAATAACGATCGAATACGTCAATAATTCCCCCGATGTGCTGTCCGAAATCTGGATGCATTGCTGGCCAAATGCCTACGCCAGCCGGCGCTCGGCTTTCAACCGGCAAAAGACCCGGCAGCGCGACGGAGAATTCCACTTCGCGCCCGACAGCAGTCTGGGCGGACTCTCCGGCCTCGAATTTCGAGCCAACGGCCAGGCCATGCAATGGGCTTTTGACCCTAAAAACCCCGACATCGCCAGGCTCACACTGCCCAATCCGCTGCCGCCCAACACCAAAGTGGTCATGTCCACACCGTTCACTCTCGACATCCCGGCGTCGTTTTCACGCCTCGGCCACGTCGGGCAATCGTACCAGATGACCCAATGGTACCCCAAGCCTGCCGTGTACGACAACCGAGGCTGGCATCCGATCCCTTACCTCGATCAGGGGGAGTTTTATTCCGAATTCGGCAATTTCGACGTCAGCATTACCCTCCCGGCCAATTATGTCGTGGGCGCTACGGGTGTGTTGCAAAACTCCGCCGAACTGGATTTTTTAATGCAAAAAGAAGCGGAAACCCGCACCAAAATGAGCGATCCCGAGCTCACCGACATAAAAAAGCGCTCCCGGAAGCATCCCTTTCCGCCTTCTTCTCCCGACACCAAAACCCTGCAGTACAAAGCGGAGAACGTGCATGATTTTGCCTGGTTTGCCGACAAACGTTTCAATGTGCTGCGCGATACAGCTCGCCTGGCATCGGGCCGCACGGTCGATTGCTGGGCCATGTTTACCGACGAACAATTCCGGCTCTGGCAAAAAGGCGCTTTTTACGTCAAACGCGCCGTCGAGTTTTATTCCGAAAACGTGGGAGAATACCCCTGGCCGCACGCCACGGCCGTACACTCGGCCCTCAGCGCCGGCGGCGGCATGGAATACCCCATGATCACCGTTATCGGCAACTCCGGTAGCCCCAGCTCGCTCGACGAAGTCATCACACACGAGGTAGGACACAACTGGTTTTACGGGATTCTCGCCAGCAACGAACGAGACCACGCCTGGATGGACGAGGGGCTGAACACGTACTACGAGATGCGCTACATGAAAAAATACTACGGCGCAGGTATAGCCGACAATGTTTTGCCCAAAAAACTGTACGATCCCAAAGTGTACGGGCCGGCGCTTTACACCGCCTATGCGCTCACCGCCCGCAACAACGACGATATGCCGCCGGATTCACCTTCGGACCAGTTTACAGGCGCCGGATACGGACTGCAATCGTATATGAAGCCCGCCATGTGCCTTCAGTGGCTGGAAAATGCCGTCGGGACGCCCCAGTTCGACAAAGCGATGCAGGCTTATTACCGCGACTGGAAGTTCAAACACCCCTATCCCGAAGACCTGAAAAAAAGCTGGGCGGATGCCGGAATGGACGCCGACTGGTTCCTGCAAGCCATGACCACCCGTAAACAGGCCGATTTCAAACTGGAAAAAGTGGAAAAGGTAGCCGGCGGGTATCGCCTGAAAGTACGCAACAAGGGCGACCTCAATGCGCCGTTCCCGGTGACTGCCCTGCGCGACGGCCAGCCGGCCGGCACCCAATGGTACCCCGCTCCTGCAAGTCGCAGCGAAACGGTGGTGTATGCCGCCGATCAGGTCGACCACTTCGTTATCGATCGCGATTTTCAAACCCTCGACGTACGGCGGCAAAACAACTCGAGCCGGAAAGCCGTGCAGGTTGCGGCATTCGCACCGCTCGAAAACCCCTCCGCCCGGACCCTGGGCATCCTGCCCTGGCTGGGCTGGAACAATTACGACAAAACCATGGCCGGGCTTTTGTTGTACAACCCGCCTTTCCCCGGCCAGAAACTGCAGTACTACCTGGCGCCGGGTTATGCCTTCGGCTCCAAATCACTGACCGGACTGGCCGATGTGCGCTACAACCTCCACCCGGGCGAATGGATGCCCCGCCTTTCCATCGGCGTCAGCGCCAAAACCTTCAACCAGGATTACAACTGGACCGATCAGTATTACACCCGCTATTACCGGCTCGTGCCGCAGATCAGGGGTGAACTGGGCAGTAACAATCCGGCTTTCCGGCATTGGCTCAACTTTCGTGTGCTGCTGATTGGCCGGGAAGAAGCCAACTACAGCATCGAAGGCGATTATCTCGACAAGGAATATGATCGTTCCACGATTTACGAATTGCGCTACGAAGCAGCCAATAAAACCTACCCCAATCCGTACGTACTGACCGTTGCACTGGAGTTTCAGGACAAGGAAAGTACCCCCTTCGAGCGGGGCCGGAGCTACCTGCGCAATACCGTGACGTACCAGCAGCGCTTTCATTACAGTCAGGAACGAAAAATTACGGCACGGTTTTTCGGCGGTGTTTTTTTGCACAATTCCAACTGGGACAGCCAGGGTTTTACCCCCGAAATGCTGACGCTCCTGCCTCAGGGCTACAATGACTATCGCTACGATCAGTTGTTTTTTGGCCGCACCGACAATACCGGTGTCTTTTCCCAACAGGTCAGCCAAACCGACGGCGGTTTTAAAAATGCTTTCGGCAGCAATTATCCGGTTACGGGTTTGTCGCAGCGCTACCTGTTGTCGCTCAACCTTCGGGCCGATCTGCCTTTCCGTCTTCCGCTGGGTATCCCGCTGAAGCCCTATTTCGATCTGGGATATTTTGAAGATGCTGCGCCCAGCCGGCCTTTCGATGAAAAACTACTCTGGAGCGGAGGCTTGCTGCTCGAAATTTTTGGCGGAGGCCTTGAAGTGTACTTCCCGCTCGTCAATGCAAAGCCCATCAATGACTTGTACGAACAGCGCGGTAAAGGATATGCCCCGCGCATTACCTGGAGTATTCGCCTGCGCAACCTCACCCCGAATGCGATTGTAGACAATCTCATGCACTGATGAACTGCTACCTTTGCAGCAAAAAGCGTTGAAATGAACTGGACGACGGATATTCCGAAATTGAAAAACACCGGCTCGGGCAATTTTTTCCTGATCGCCGGCCCCTGCGCTATCGAAGGCGAGCAAATGGCATTTGATATAGCCGGAAGGGTCGATGAAATTTGTACCCGTCTGGGCATACCTTATATATTTAAAGGCTCGTACCGCAAAGCCAACCGCAGCAAGCGGGATTCATTTACCGGAATCGGCGATGAAAAAGCCTTGAACATCTTGCGGGCGGTGGGCGAACAGTACGGGCTGCCGGTCACGACCGATATTCACAGCGACCCGGAAGCAGCCCTGGCGGCGCAGTATGTCGACATGCTGCAAATCCCCGCTTTTTTGTGTCGTCAGACCAGTTTGCTCGTCGCGGCGGCCCAAACCGGCAAAGTGGTCAATATCAAAAAAGGCCAGTTTGTCAGCCCCGAAGCCATGCGTTTTGCCGTGGAAAAAGTGGAAGAAGAAGGCAACCCCAACGTGTTTCTGACCGAACGGGGAACCACTTTCGGGTATCAGGACCTGATCGTCGACTTTCGCGGATTGCCCGTGATGCAGTCTTTTGGCGTGCCGGTTGTACTCGACTGCACACATTCGCTGCAACAACCCAATCAAAGCAGCGGCGTCACCGGCGGCCGGCCGGCATTGATCGAGACAATTGCGCGCGCGGGAGTGGCGGTTGGGGCCGACGGATTGTTCATCGAGACACATCCCAAGCCCTCCGAAGCCAAATCTGACGGGGCTAATATGTTGCCCCTGGACCGCCTGGAAGCGTTGCTGGAACGGCTCGTTAGCATCAGACAAGCCCTCAAATGACAAATATTATTGTCCGATTAACCATAAAATAAAAATTCATTTCAAAAGGGGCTTGTTGGAAATTGTAGGTCTTACACTATTTTTACCGCCGTTTAAAACACACACTTCCGTGGAAAATCCGGCGTTTTTTCGCCGGGTGACAAAAAATATTTCTCGAGGACACGCCAAAATGTTGATGACGGGCATCTTACTGTCAGAACTAAATTCAAACCGGCGTTTTGCCTGCCCTTGCAAAAATGTGTTGTCACCACGCGGAGTAATCTTTCGCAAAAACATTCACTCACTTAAATTAAAAAACGCAGCATGACAGCAGCAAAACCCACCGCCAACAATCAACAGAAGAAGTCCGGCTCGTCCGCGTTGATGACGTTCCTCATCATCATCGGCCTGTACGCCCTCGCTTTCTGCATTTGGAAGTTTGTTTTCGGTTCACCGGCCAACTTCGTGGATAATGACCCGAGCAAAGACCCGCTGCCCGGCAACTACCCCGGTACGGTGTACAAAGGAGGTCCGATTGTACCGATCCTGATGACGACATTCTTCACGGTAATCGTCTTTGTGTTCGAACGCTTTATCACCCTGAACAAAGCCAGCGGCGCTTCCGCAGCCGATGCTTTTGTACGTGGTATCAAAGGTTTCCTCGACCGCAACGACATCTCCGGTGCACTTGCTGCCTGCGACAAACAAAAAGGCGCCGTTGCCAATGTTGTTCGTGCCGGTCTGACCAAGTACGCCGAAATGGAAAAGGCCACCGATATGGACAAAGACCAGAAAGTGCTGGCCATCCAGAAAGAAGTGGAAGAAGCCACGACGCTTGAACTCCCGATGCTCGAGCGCAACCTCAGCATTCTGGCAACCGTCGCTTCCATCGCAACCCTGCTCGGTCTGTTGGGTACGGTACTCGGGATGATCCGTTCGTTCGCCGCTCTGGCCAATGCCGGCGCGCCCGACTCCACGGCTCTCGCAACCGGTATCTCCGAGGCCCTTATCAATACCGCTCTCGGTATCTTTACTTCGGCCTTGGCGATCATCGCGTACAACTTCTTTACCGGCCGTATCGACGCCATGACCTATCGCATCGACGAAGCCGGCTACAGCCTCACGCAGACCTTTGCGTCGAAACACCACTAAGCAGTCAACGAGTGAGTTGAACATTTTCAAACCCGTTCAACCCGTTCATAACTTATCACTCCTAACTCAATTACGCTATGCCCAAGCATAAGCCGAAACGGAGCGCCCCTACGATCGACATGACTGCCATGTGCGACGTCGCCTTCCTTCTGCTGACCTTCTTCATGCTCACCGCGAAAATGAAGAACCAGGAGTCGGTGGTGATCGATACACCCTCGTCTATATCCGAGACCAAACTTCCGGATGCCAATACCCTGACCGTACTGGTCAGTAAAGAAGGCAAACCGATGCTCGATATGGCCGGCTCGCACACCCGCGAAAATCTGATCGCCTCGATGAACTCCCGCTACCAACTGGGACTCACCGCGGAAGACCAGAAAGTGCTGGCCATCCAGAAAGAAGTGGAAGAAGCCACG
>JADZFP010000581.1 GCA_020849825.1 Saprospiraceae bacterium | reverse complement strand
ATTCGGAGCGGCTGATTTTGAGCCGTTCACGGGCGCCGGAAGAGCAGTAGACCTCGGCGACGCGGTTGTTTTTAAAAATCAGGTGCCCCAGTTCGGTGCCGGGCAACATATGGCCTTTGTAAAACATGGCCGACCCGATACCTGTGCCGATGGTGAGCAGGATGACGAGGCCTTTTTCGTCTTTACCCATGCCGAAACGCATTTCCGCCATACCTGCCGCATCGGCGTCGTTCGTGGCAAAAACCGGGCATCCGCAGGCTTCTCCGAAGACGGTTTCGATGTTCGTACCGATCCAGCTTTGGTCGATATTGGCGGCAGAGTGGCAAACGCCGTTTTTGACAATGGAGGGGAATCCGCAGCCAACCGGGCCTTTATAGCCGAAAAACTCGACGATCTCTGCAAACGCGGAAGCCATGGCCGCGGGTGTGGAGGGTTGAGGCGTAGGTACCCGGAAGCGTTCACCGCTGAGTTTGCCGTTGCGGAGGTCGACCAATGCGCCTTTGATGCCGGAAGCGCCTACATCGATGCCGAGAATGGTTTGCATGTATTACAGAAGGGATAGTTAAAGGGAATGGCGTTGTCGGGTTTAATCTTCGGGGAGCGCTTCTTCGAGCACCTCATCTTCGCCGGTTTCGCTTTCAAGGGCTTTTTGTTTGCGTCTTTCGAGCGAATTGGCGCGGAGATCGAGGTATTCCGAGCGATTGCGCACGATATCGGCGGCCAGAAACAGGGATTTGATCAGAGAGGACTCATCTGCTTCTCCTTTTCCGGCAATGTCGTAGGCCGTACCGTGGTCGGGCGAGGTGCGGATGGCGGCCAGTCCGGCGGTATAGTTCACCCCTGCGCCGAAGGAAAGTGTTTTAAAGGGAATAAGGCCCTGGTCGTGGTACATGGCCAGGATGCCGTCGAATTTGTTGAATTGGCCCGACCCGAAAAAGCCGTCGGCCGGGTACGGGCCAAAGGCCAGGATGCCCTTTTGTTTGGCCTGCTCGATGGCCGTGCGAACGATCTTGTCGTCTTCATCGCCGATTGCGCCTTCGTCGCCGGCGTGCGGATTGAGGCCCAGCACGGCGATGGTCGGTTTTTCGATGCCGAAATCGACCCGCAGGGTTTCCGACATGATCTGGATTTTGCGCAGCACTTTTTCCACCGTCACGGCTGCCGCCACTTCGCGCAGGGGCAAATGGTTGGTCACCACACCGATGCGCAGGGCGTCGCTGACCATCAGCATAAGCGACTCCTTCGCCTTGAAGGCATCCGTCAGGTATTCCGTGTGGCCGATGAAGGGGAAATTGGCCATTTGCATGGCTTTTTTGTTGATCGGAGCGGTCACGAGCGCATCGATGGCGCCGTCTTTCAGGTCTTTAACTGCCCGCTCGAGCGCTTTGAATGCGCATTGGCCACCCAGGTCGCTGGGTTTTCCCAGGGTGATATTTACGTTGTCCTGCCAGCAATTGATGATGTTGACCCGGTCGGGCTGTGCTTCTTCGGCTGTTTGGATGGGGAAGAACTGGATATTTTCCTGGGTAATGATGTTTTTATGGTAGGCCACCACCTTGGTACTGCCGTACACGATGGTTTTAAACGATTTGCCGGCTTTTTTCAGGGCCAGGGCTTTGAGTATCACTTCAAGCCCGATACCGTTGATGTCGCCGCACGTGATGCCGATAGTGGTTTGCGTCATGTTTATTGGTCGTCTAACGCCTCCGCAGATGGGGAGGTAATGGAGGCGGAATAATTTTTCAAAAAATCGTAGAGTAATCGCACGCCGACGCCCGTTCCTTCTTTGGTGCGGTAGCCGTTGGCGTGGCGAAGGTAAGCAGGCCCGGCGATGTCGAGATGCAGCCAGGGCATATCGCCTGCGAAATGTTGCAGGAATTTTCCGGCGGTGATCATGCCGGCGTTTCCGGCGCCCAAATTGCGCAGGTCGGCGATATTGCTTTTGAGCTCGTCGCCGTATTCTTTCCAGAGGGGTAGTTCTACCAGGCGTTCGTAGGTATTCCAGCCGCTTTTTTCCAGGGCGCTTTTGATGTTTTGCGGCGCAGTGCCCATATAACAAATAGCCTGGCTGCCCAGGGCGCGCACGGCAGCGCCGGTGAGGGTGGCAAAATCGAGCACCAGCGTCGGTTTGTATTGTTTGGCATAATGCAGCGCGTCGGCAAGAATCAGGCGGCCCTCGGCGTCGGTATTGACCACCTCGACCGTGTCGCCGGAATACATGCGGATTACGTCGCCGGGCGATATGGCGCGCTCGCCGATCTTGTTGTCGGTCGCCGGAATCAGGCCGACGAGGCGAACCGGTAGTTTGTTTTTGGCCGCCACGGCGATAGCGCCGATCACGGTGGCCGCGCCCGCCATGTCGCATTTCATATAGTCCATGCCATCGGAGGGTTTGAGGCTGAGCCCCCCGGTGTCGTACACGACGCCTTTGCCAATCAGGACAACCGGCGCGGTTTCCCGAGCTGTTTCCGGGCAATAGTGCAATACGATAAATTGCGCCGGCACGTCGCTGGCCTGGTTGACGGCCAGCAGACCGCCCATTTTCAGGTTTTCCAGCGTTTCCATACCCAGTATTTCCGCTTCAAAACCAAATTGTTGCGCCGATTTTTCGGCGGCCCGGGCCAGGTCGGTGGCAGTAAAATGGGAATGCGGTTCATTCACGAGCGAACGCGTCAGACAAACAGCATCCAGCAGATTGTCCAGCTCCGCAACAGCCTCCGGATCGGCGCCGGCCAGACAAATTTCCCGAAGGGAATGTTCCTTTTTTTCCGGCCGGGTGTAGTACTTCAAAAACTGATAATTACCCAAAGCCATACCTTCCGCCACTTGAAACATCCGGTTGTCGCGGCAGTAATTGTGGAGCGTAACCCGTTCAATTTTATACTGTCGTATTTCGCGCAGCAAATCATTACCCGCCAGGCGGGCGTCCTCGGCGCTTGCGGCGGGGTCGGTTGATGGGGCAAACAAACGAACCAGCGCGGCGCCCTGCGCCCGGGGGAAAAAGCAGGTTTTGACCTCGCGCTCCGCGGCAGCATGCAAAAACTGAAGTTCCGACGGCAACAACAGGTCCGTCAGCCGGTCGAGCGTCTCTTTTTCCGCCAACACGATCTGAACATTATCGGGATGACCGGCGACTACGGCGGTCAATTGAATTTTTTTCACTTTGTAAAATTGGCGCTGCGTGCATTCCTGCGCACCATAGGGTTGGTTTCGTAAAAAAAGCCGGCAAAGATAGCCTTTTCAGGCGAAAAACACGAGGCCAAGTCCTGTACATTGCAGCCCGATTCGCCTTTGCTTCCCAGGGGCTAATGATCAATACCGGACTACCCGCAACGCTATGAAAAAACTTTTTCTTCTCGACGGACACGCGCTGATCTATCGCGCTCACTTCGCTTTTATCACCCGTCCGCTTATCAATTCCAAAGGCTGGAACGTATCGGCTATTCAGGGTTTTATGCGCACGCTCTGGGATCTGATTCAGAGTGAGCAGCCTACCCACCTCGCCGTGGTATTCGACCCCAAAGGGGGCACTTTCCGCCATAAGGAATACGAGGCCTACAAGGCCAATCGGGAAGCCCAGCCAGAAGACATCACCTTTGCGCTGCCCTGGGTGAGCCGTATCATCGAAGCCATGCGTATTCCGGTACTCGTGATCGACAACTACGAAGCCGACGACGTGATCGGCACTTTGGCAAAAAAGGCAGAAAAAGAGCATTATCAGGTCTTTATGGTCACACCCGATAAAGACTACGGCCAATTGGTCGACGATCATATTTTCCTCTACAAACCCGGCCGGCAGGGCAATGAAGTCGAAATACTGGGTCCCAAAGAAGTCTGCGAACGCTGGGGCATCAAGCGCGTCGATCAGGTGGTCGACATGCTGGCGCTGATGGGCGACTCGGTCGACAATATCCCCGGCCTGCCCGGCATCGGCGAAAAAACCGCCGCCAAATTGCTCGACGAGTTCGACAACGTCGAAAACCTGCTCGCCAATGCCGACAAACTGAAAGGCAAACAGCAGGAGATCGTCAAAAACCACGGCGAAAAAGCCACCCTGTCTAAATGGCTGGCCCGGATCGATACCAGCGTTCCGGTCGAATTCAATGAACAGTTTCTCGAACTCGAACCCTTCGACAGGGCTGCCCTGATCGAAATTTTCCGCGAACTGGAATTTCGCTCGCTCGCCGAATCCATCCTCAAACACCCGCTGGCCTCCCCGCCGGCCAATACCTCGGCCCCGGCTGCCGCGGCTCCTGCCGCCTCCAAACAAGGCAGCCTATTCGACGATGATCCGGCCGCCGCCCCCCAAAGACCGTCCGAACGCCTCTCGCACGCCGGCCACAACATCAGCAATACCGAACACGCGTACCACCTCGCCGATACCGCCGAAAAACGCGCCGAACTGATCGCCTTGCTCGGCAAATCGGCGGCATTCTGCTACGATTCCGAAACCACGGCGCTCGATGCTACCCAGGCCGACCTGGTGGGCATGTCGTTTGCCGTGCGGGCCCGCGAGGCCTGGTACGTTCCCGTGCCGGCCGATGCCAAAGCCGCACAAAAAATCGTGGAGGAGTTTCGGCCGCTTTTCGAAGACGAGGCCATTGAAAAAATCGGACAGAACCTCAAATACGACGCCATTGTGCTGAAAAATTACGGCGTCGAACTGCGCGGGCCCTATTTCGATACCATGCTCGCGCATTACCTGCTCGAACCCGATCTCCGCCACAACATGAACTACATGGCGGAAACCCTGCTCGACTATTCTACGGTCAAAATCGAAGACCTGATTGGCAAAAAGGGCGCCGCGCAGGGCAACATGCGCGACGTGCCCATCGACCTGATCAAAGACTACGCCGCCGAGGATGCCGATATCACCATTCAACTCCGCGACGTGCTGGCGCCAAAACTCGAAGCCGGCGGCGAAAACCTCGTCAAGTTGTTCCGCGAAGTAGAAACCCCGCTCGTGAAGGTGCTGGCGGCTATCGAACACGCGGGGGTGCGCATCGACCCGGACTTTTTGAAAGAATACTCCAAAGAGCTCAGCGTGCAAATCGATGCACTGGAAAAGAAAGTCCTGGAAGAAACCGGTTTTACGTTCAATGTCGCCAGCCCCAAACAAGTAGGAGAAGTTTTGTTCGACCGCATGAAAATCCCCTATCCGGGTAAAAAGATGAAAAGCGGCCAGTATTCCACCGACGAGGAAATGCTCAGCAACCTCGCGGCTGAATACCCGGTTTGCGCCGACATTCTGCAGCACCGCGCCCTGATGAAGTTGCGCAGCACCTACATCGACGCCCTGCCCGCGCTGATCAACCCGCGCACCGGCCGGGTACATTCTTCTTTCAACCAGGCCCTGGCCGCTACCGGCCGCCTCAGCAGCCAGAACCCCAACCTGCAGAACATTCCGATCCGCACGGCCGAAGGCCGCAAGATTCGCGAAGCGTTTATCCCCCGCGACCAGCACCACGTCCTGCTGTCGGCCGACTATTCCCAGATCGAACTGCGCCTCATCGCCCATATCGCCAACGACGAGGGCATGATCGAAGCCTTCCAGAAGGGCCTCGACATTCACCTGGCCACGGCCGCGCGTGTATTCGGCGTGACGCTCGACCAGGTCACGCCCGAACAGCGCCGCGCTGCCAAAACGGTCAATTTCGCTATCATCTACGGCGCCGGCGCCACCAACCTGTCGAGCCAGCTCGGCATCAAACGAAGCGAAGCCAAAGAACTGATCGACAACTATTTCCGCGAATATTCCGGCCTGAAAAACTACATGACCAGCACGATCGACTTTGCCCGCACCCACGGCTACGTCGAAACCCTGCTCGGCCGCCGGCGCTACGTCCGCCACATCAACGGCAGCGGCCTCGAACGCGCCAACGCCGAACGCGCCGCCATCAATGCCCCCATCCAGGGCTCGGCCGCCGACCTGATCAAAATCGCCATGGTCAATATCCACCGCGCGATGGAAGAAGGCGGCTTCCGCTCCAAAATGATCCTGCAGGTGCACGACGAATTGGTGTTCGACGTGGAAAAAGTCGAACTGGATCGCCTCAAAGCGCTGGTGGGCGAACACATGCGCAACGCCCTGCCCAACCTGAAAGTGCCAATCGAAGTGGAAATGGGCGCGGGCGAGAACTGGCTGGAGGCACATTAAGGACTTGATAAATTAAAGCGCGTAGCGTAGATTTGTGGTAATTAATTGGGTTTATAAGGTTGAAAGTTTATGAAGTTTATAAAAGGGTTATTTCCGCTCTCAACCTTATCAACCGAATAAACCTTATCAACCTTTTCCGGCAATGACTGCGCAAGTACCGACACAAGCCTCCGAAAAAATCGGCCTTTCCTTTTGGTTCAACGGCCTGGAATTGAAAAGTAAACTTCCGCCCATGACAGAAGAGGAGTTCCTGGAATTTTGTCAGGACAACCCCGATTTGCGTATCGAGACAGACCCCATGGGCAACATCGTGGCGGAGCCGCCGGTGTCGTATGAGTCGGGGGGTAAAGAAAATGAAGTGAATGGCGATCTGACCATGTGGAACCGCCAAACCAAACTCGGCAAGACATTCAGTCCCTCCACCATGTTTACCTTGCCCGACGGCTCGCGCCGAATGCCCGATGCTGCCTGGGTATCGATGGAAAAGCACCGCCGCCTGAGTGCGGAAGAGCGCAACAAGTTTGCGCGGGTAGTGCCGGATTTTGTGGTGGAAGTACGCAGTCCGAGCGACGATCTCAAACGCCTGCAAGCCAAAATGACCGGAGTCTGGATCGCCAACGGCGTTCGCCTGGCCTGGCTGATCGACCCGATAACGGAAAAAACCTGGGTGTACCGGCCCGACGGCAGCATCGACGTGGTGGAAGGCTTTGGGCATACGCTCAGCGGCGAATCGGTACTGCCCGGATTTGTTTTTGACCTCTTGGTGCTTAAATCGGACGAGGAAACGGGGGAATAGCGCGCGAAGGGCCTACTTTTGCCACGCCATGAGCGACAAACTGCGCGCCTACCTTTACCTGCATTTTTGTGTATTCATCTGGGGATTCACGGCCATTCTGGGCAAATTGATTACCCTGAAAGCCCTGCCGCTGGTGTGGTGGCGGGTGCTGCTTTGCTGCGCTACGCTCATCATCATCCTGCCCAAAGCACAATTGCGTGGCCTAAGCCGCCGGGCTTTTGGCCAGTTGTTCGGCATCGGCGTACTGGTGGGCATCCACTGGATCTGTTTTTACGGCGCTATCAAAATTGCCAACGCCTCGGTCGCTGTGGCGTCCATGGCTACCACCTCGTTTTTTTCGGCGCTCATAGAGCCGCTTTTGCTCCGTAAAAAAATGAAATGGTACGAACTCGCATTGGGCATCCTGATTCTACCGGGTATGGCGCTGATCGCCGGCAACATCGACTGGTCGATGCGGCTTGGCTTGGGCGTCGGGATTCTGGGCGCTTTTCTGGCGGCTGTTTTCACCTCGCTCAACAAACGCGTCATTGAAAATGCCCCTGTGGCGCCCCTGTTGATGAGTCTGACGGAGTTGTTCGGCGGACTGGTTGTTTGTTCCCTGGCCCTGCCCTTTGTGTGGTATTTTACGCCGGCACAGGCGCAAATCGCCCCTAAGGAAATGGATTGGTTCTGGATGCTGGTGTTGGCCTGGGTATGCACCTTGTTGCCGTATTACCTGACCTTAAAGGCCATGCGGCATATTTCAGCCTTCGCGACCAACCTGACGATCAACCTCGAACCCGTTTACGGCGTTTTACTGGCAGCACTGATCTTCCGGGAACACGACGACCTGAACCCGAATTTTTATATCGGGATGCTCGTTATACTGGCTGCGGTGTTCAGTCATCCGTTGTTGAAAAAAATCTTTGAAAAAAACGAGCCGGCCGGAAAGCCGGCTGCCTGAACGATGTTACTGAAATGGCTATTTACGGCATTGGCAATCCTGTGGCTGATACAGGCTCTTCGCCCGTATTTTGCCGTACAGCAGCGCCCCCCTCAACCGCCGCCGCCTGCACCGCCCCAGCCGCCCCAATACAACAACCAGACCGGGTTTCAGGCCGCAAAAGACGATGGAGAATATATTGATTACGAAGAAATTAAGTAAAATTGGACATTCTTTTAAAAAATAACCAGCTGCTTGTCGCCAACAAGCCTGCCGGCATACCGGTACAGGACGACCCGACCGGCGACGCCTCTTTTTTGCAAATGGCCGAGGCCTATTGCCATCATCCCTTGTTTGTGGTGCATCGGCTCGACAGGCCCGTGAGCGGCGTGACGGTATTTGCCAAAACCAAAACCGCCGCCGCTAGCCTTAATGCGCAGCTACAAGCCCGGACGGTGGAAAAAGAATACCTCGCTGTAGTGCAAAACCCGCCGCCCGATCAGGAAGGAACGCTGGTGCATTACATCCGGAAAAATGTCGCCAAAAATCTTGCAACGGCTTACCCCGACGACAAGCCCGGTAGCGAACGCGCCGAAATGCGCTACCGACTACTGGGCAGCAGCGAGCGCTACCACCTCCTGCATATCGTGTTGATTACCGGTCGTCATCATCAGATTCGCGCCCAACTGGCAGCCATTGGCTGCCCGGTCAAGGGCGACGTGAAATACGGCGCCCGCCGCAGCAACAAAGACCGCTCGATTCATTTGCATGCCTGGCGCATGGCTTTCGATCATCCGGTTTCCGGCGAACGTATCCACATTACTGCGACGCCGCCTGCCGACGACCCGGTGTGGAAGGCATTGGGAGTGATAAATGATGAATGATAAATATAAACCTTATTCACCTCATAAACCCCTTATCAACCTTTTAAAATAAACGGGGACGCTGCTTGCGCGGCATCCCCGTTTTACTGCTGTTGGTTGTTTTGAATAAGGCCAAAGGCCTGTGTGTGTTGATTTCTGGTTATGTTTTAATCTTAGTCCAGCGACTGGTTGGCGGCATTGGCGCTGTTGACGAGGAATTGATATTCCGAGGGCGTGAGGTTGTCGAGGCAGAAGTTGATCGGGTTGATCGGATTGCCTTTGTAGTGTACCTCGTAGTGGAGGTGGGGGGCTGTAGAAAGACCGGTATCGCCTACTTCGCCGATTTTGTGCCCCTTTTTGACTTTTTCACCCACCCGGACATTCATGCGGCTCAGGTGGCCGTAGAGGGTTTCGTAGCCATATCCGTGGCTGATTTTGACGCAGTTGCCGTATCCGTGGTGCCAGCCGGCTTCTACTACGACACCATCGCCCGAGGCCTGGATAGCGGTTCCGATACGGGCCGGGAAATCAAGGCCTGCGTGAAATTTACGCACTTTATACACCGGGTGAAGGCGGTAGCCGTAGCCCGAGAGTGTGCCGATGCTTTTTTGCAGTTTGTCTTCGCGAACGGGTTTGATACTGGGAATGGAAGCCAGCATTTTCTGCTGGTTATTGGCCATTTGCTGAATGGTATCGAGCGATTTGCTTTGCAGCGCCAGTTGGCGGCTCAGCAGGTCGACTTTTTCAATGGTATTGCGGATGGAATTGCCGCCGTATTTGAAGGCGGCCAGTTCGGGGTGCGCTTCGTGGCCACCCACACCGCCGTTCCATACGCCCGCATCAATCGGGTCCATGCCAAAAACAGCGCGGTGAACGCCGGCATCGCGTTCCTGGATATTCTGGAGAACTTTAGTCATGACATCCAGCTGACCGCTGACTTGTCCGAACTTATATTCCATCTGGTCAATCTCGCGCAACAACTCTTTCTCACGCGGCGAGGGGAACCAGGTGTACAGGAGGGCAAGCAAAATAAAGGATGTAACGAGTACGACGGAGAAAAATCCGAAGGCCTGCCAGATTCGCGTTTTTAGGGGAACGACAACTTTCTCGTAGGTAAGGGTGTGAATGTTGTAAACAAACTTCTCTTTTCTGCCCATACTTGGTGGATTTACCAGTTGAATCGAACGTGTGCTTCGCTTCACTCATGAAGATTGCATAGCCCCGAACAAGCAGGTTGGATTAAACAAAGACGGGTGTTGTTCGGCACTCTTCACGTTGGCTGCTGATTCGCCTGGTTAGTTAGAGTCGGTGTCCCGGTTTTGGTTGCCGGCAAAATCGCCGGCGCACAAATGTAGAAAAGCAAAGGAGCCCGGCAAAACTTTTTGACCGCTTTTTGACCGCTTTTTGGCCTTTTGGCGCTTTTTCGGGCAAAAAACGGTTTGTTTCGGCAATTTTTCGGCGCTTTAACAACACGCCGGCCACATTATTTTTTGTTAATGCGGGTTTCCCCGACCCGTACTAACCCTGATTTTGAAACCCATCCCCGATCAACGGTCAGCGTCGGTGGCCAGGTCGAGGATCATGATTTTTTGCCAGATTTTGGCGGCTAATCCCTGCGTAAGCGACTCCTGGTCGTTGACGGCGCCAAGCACAACGGGATCGTCCATGTTCTGGGCAAAAAGCGCGGCGACCTTGCTGTTGAGCGCCAGCAATTCGGAGCAATAATCGAGGTAACGGGTGAGCTCGTAACGGGTCAACGTACGCTTGGGCGACGAGTGGGTGGCCGTAAAGCTGGCCAGCAAGTGGGCGGGGTCTTTGGTCAGCTGGTGCATATCGACCACGTGGGCTACGCTGCGCAGGCGGTGCAAGGCATCCAACGCCGCGCGACGTTTGATCCGGGTTTCAAACCCGGTCAGGAAGACCAAAGCCAGTCCCAGCAAAATCAGTTCGTTGATGGCCGATTCGGTCACCTGCACCAAACTGCCGCCATCGGTAATGTTGAAACGAAATTCCTGTACCAGTACGTTGACCGCGCTCAAAGCCACCAGAATCAGTAAAATACCGAATGCCCATGAGGCAATACGCACCGGCCAGATCGGTCGGCTCAGGCGCTGCGCCAGGGTTTCACAATCGCCGGCCAGCCGCCGGAATTCGCAACAAACCTGATACAAGCCCGATTCCGGAAACCGCTCCCCGATCCGTTGTTCCAGTTTTTCGATGGTCGAAAACAGGGGACCGCTCCGCAGTTCGGTGTACCGGTCGCCCTGCCGTGTAATGGGCACAAGGGCGGGAAATATGCGATGGAACAGAGACATTTTCAGTTTGTTGACCCGTGTTTTTGTCAGACAGGTTTTATTAGACAGCATTTACAAGATTAACAGGATAAAAGCCAGCGGCGAAGTCGCCTGTAATCCTGTTAATCTTGTAAATCCTGTCTAATAAAACCTGTCCAATACAAGCTGTCTGATTACGACGCCACCACGCGGATACCCAGTTCTTCCAGTTGTTTCAGTTTGATGGCATCCGGCGCGTCGATCATCATATCGCGGCCCTGGT
>JADZFP010000580.1 GCA_020849825.1 Saprospiraceae bacterium | reverse complement strand
CGCGTCGCATTGGCTGTTGACGTTCCGGAATACGGTCTTTTAAAAGGAGATTTGGTCACGGTTGTAGAGTTCTTGCCAGCCAATCAACATCATCTAGATGGGTATCTGGTTGAAATAGTTAGTGTTACAGGCCAAACGCTTGATGTCGTCGGGCTAAAGGAAACACAGTTAGCACCATTGCGCCCCAATGCAATACCCAACATGCGGGAGTTTGCAGAAGCGGCATGACGATAAAAACAAAGGGGTGGCCATCAGCCGCCCCTTTGTTTTTTTTTACCCCAAAACAAAATCAAACTACCTGAGCGCCAGCCATTTCTTGGCCGCTTCGACGACCGGATCGGCCGCGTCCTCTCCTCCGGGCACTGCTTCGTCGGGCGCCAGCCTTTTGCCATAAGCCGCCATCGTCCGGTCGGCATACACCGAACCCGTCAGAAAAATCTGGGCGCCGTCGCGAAGCCGGTAATTGGCATTGCCGGTCGACAAGCCGGCTGTGGGCGCGCCGAAACTCCGGGTATTGGGCCGTTGCCGGAATGCCACAGCAACTACCTCCCCCGAACTTCCCGTGCGCGGCCCGGTCAAAACAGCCACCCTTGGCATGGCTTTGTGCAAACGAACCGGTCGCTTGACGCGCGTGATGGTTTCCGTACCGATACCCGCCCCGCCTTTTTGGTAAAACCAACTGGCAGGCGACTCGCCCGGCGCAAGAAAATAGCCGCAAACGCCTTCTCCCAGCAAGGGACCGATACCCGCCAGCATGGGCCAGCAATTGCCGCCGCCATTGTTGCGCAAATCCAGTATCCAGCCATGCGGTCGCGAACGGTCGAGTTTGCGCAGCAAATCCTGGGTTTGCTGCGCAAATGCCGTACAGGTCTGCTCGTCGCCGGCACTGAAAGCGGGCATGCTGAGATAGGCAATACCGCCGTCGAGCATTCGGCCGGTCACCGGTTCAAAATCCTTGGCCGACCCTTCACCCGCGGCAGGTTCGGCCCATTTCCGGCTTTCTTCGGCGGGCATAAGAAAACTATGGTGATCACCCAACTGGCCAATTGCATAGCGCAGGGCCGGATAGCAGTCGGCATAACTCGTCGAACCTGCCGACATCTGCACCATAATCTCCCGCACCGCCGGCCAATCGACGGAATCGCGGTTCAGGGCATGGCGTTGCAGCGTATCAGCCGCTTCCAGCAGGTAGGTACGGAGAGAATCGGGCAGGGGCTCGCTCGGGAGCGGAATCTCCGTCAGGGAAAAATCGTCGAACCAGACCACTCCATCCCCGACCAGCAAGCCGCCCAGGTAGGCTTTGGTCGTTTTGGGGCCTGCAAAAAATTCCATGTCTACCGTCACCCAGTCGACGCTGCCATTCAGCTGGCTGGTGTACATGTTGTCGAAAAAAACGGTTTTGCCGCCTTCGTACAATTCCAGCCAGATGCCGGTGAAGCCGTCTACGTCTTCGCGTTTTATACGGCCGGAAAAACGGATTTTACGCAGCGAAGCAGCCGGAGGAAACGGCACTTCCTGCATAAAAGAGCCGAAGTTTTTACCGTCGATACTACTCATACGCAGGGCGTAACGGCCTTGTTTGTGCGTGGTACTGTCGGGCGCCAGTTCGTATTGCCGCCTGGATTGCCATCCGGCGAAGCCGCTGGTAGTTGCTGTGTCCAGGCGTTCGAAGCCCGGGTTCTCGATGGTTTGCGCCGGGGCCAACAGGGGCAGAAAAAGGAACAGGAAGAACAGGATGTTTTTCATAATGAATGAGTTTTAGCGTGTTTCGGGCGCCTCGGGCACATATTCGAGAATATCCGCCGGTTGGCAATCCAACGCTTTGCACAAGGATTCGAGGGTACTGAAGCGAATGGCTTTGGCTTTGCCCGTTTTTAAAATGGAGAGATTGGCGAGGGTGATGTCGACGCGGCCCGCGAGCTCGGTGAGCGACATTTTGCGCCGCGCCATCATAACATCGAGATTGACAATGATCGGCATGGCTCAGATGGTCAGGTCTTGTTCTTGTTGAAGTTGAGTGCCCTTGTTGAAAATCTCCACGAGGGCAAAAATGACGAGGGCAGACAGTACCCCCAGCAACAGGCTTTCGAGATGCACCGCCGGTCGCACCGTGGTGATGGTGTGGCCGCCGGCTTCGTAGGTCACTCCGGCCAGTATGCGCGAGGCGATATAACTGGTCAGCGGAAAAACCAGTACGGCCAGGGCTATCCGGCGGGCGCGGCGGGTATTTTCTTCTTTAAAAAACTGCCCCCGGTCGAGGTTGCGAAAGATAAGAGCAACCTGAAAAAGAATAAAAACCGCCAGTACCCAGGCCAGATTCTGAAAAAACAGGTAGCCGAGATAACGCGCTTTGAGTAAACCCGACATGTCGGCAAATTCGAGCATGACGAGCCGTTGCTCCTGAAAATTGTACAGTTTGAAATCACCGCTGCCGTCGGGGTGCGGCAACAGGGTGGGCTGAGTTGGCTCGGTGACCGTCGTGACCCAGCCCCGGATGAACGGCCCTTCGCTGCTGATGCCGAAATAGGCGCTGAGATTGAGCAGGAGCAGCAACGCGGCGCCTGCCGTGAGCACCAGGAACAGGTAACGCAGTGCTCTTGTAACTGTGATTTTTTTCCAATTGGACATACCACAACTTTTTTTGGTGTGAAAAGATGTGGCAAATGTGCAGGGTATTTTTCTGTTTTGCAAATATTTTTTATTGAAAAACAGAAAATATTTTACTTTAAACAAAAATACCTCTAGGCTTTTTCAAAATTGCTGGCACGGAGAGGGGAGAGTGTTTCACGCGAGGGGCGCGAAGGAGCGAAGGGCGCAAGTTTTATTGCACGCAGAGACGCAGAGGCGCAGGGGGATCGGTGTTTCACGCAAAGCGCGCGAAGGAGCAAAGCGCGCAAAGACGACTGTGGATTCACGTGAAGGGCGCAAGTTTTATTGCACGCAGAGGTGCTGTGTGCAATAACAAGAAGTTTTGCAAAAAAAATAGTAGATTTGCAATCAGATAAGCAAGCCCTTTGGGGCTATGCAGTTTAGGCAGGACTTAGTTCCTGCCTATT
>JADZFP010000579.1 GCA_020849825.1 Saprospiraceae bacterium | reverse complement strand
AGTGGTCATGCCAATCGTCTGCACACCATTCCCACACGTTTCCGCTCATATCAAAGAGCCCGAGTTGATTGTGATCTTTTTGGCCCACAGGGTTTGTTTCCCCTCCACTATTGTCTCTAAACCAGCCCACGTCTTTCAACCGGTCGCTACCCGAATACTTGAAGCCATCGGCGTAATATTTACCGCCCCGAGCAGCGTATTCCCATTCAGCTTCCGTGGGCAGGCGATAATGATAATCTGGTGGGCGTGTGGCTTCTGTGGTATCGTTGAGGCGGCGGATAAAGTTTTGCGCATCATACCAAGAAATAGACTCAACCGGACGGTCATCGCCTTTAAAATGGGACGGATTATCCCCCATTACCACTTTCCACAAAGCCTGGGTCACCGGGTATTCGCCCATAAAAAAATCGGATACTTTTACTCGGTGACGAGGCTTTTCCCTGCCAAAGGCCTCCGGATTTCCCTCTGCACTTCCCATGTAAAATTCACCTCCTTCGATGAAGATGAGGCGGAAACTATGGGTGTTGAGCGTTTCAAGGTATAGATGGTTCATCATAATTAACATATGAAAATTTGAACTGCCGGGCGCGGCCATGCTCACAGGAAAGCCGGACGACGCCCAACTGACTGCAGGGCAAGGACGAGGCGTAAGCCGAGATAGAAGTCGCGGGAGCCCGGCCTGCCGGCGACGCGATACGCGACCCGGCAACGGCGCGCGGTGTTGATCCAACTACCGCCGCGACGGACGCGGCCCGCGCCCCTTTCCGGCGTATCGATCCAGGCCGAGCCGTCGGTCGGGGCGCCCTTGTAGTTGTCGTGCCTGTCGTCTTCACACCATTCCCATACGTTGCCGCTCATATCGTACAGGCCGAGTGGGTTGGCGTCTTTTTGCCCAACCGGTTTGGTTTCCTGATCGCTGTTTTCCTCAAACCAGCCCACGTCTTTCAGTCGGTCGCTACCCGCGTATTTATACCCGTCGGCGTGGTATTTACCGCCCCGGGCCGCGTATTCCCATTCGGCCTCGGAGGGCAGGCGGTACAGGTGATCCGGCGGGCGGGTGGCCTGCGTGGCTTGGTTGAGGCGGCGGATAAAATCCTGGGCGTCGTCCCAGGAAACCTGCTCCACGGGGCGATCGTCGCCTTCAAAGTGTGAAGGGCTATTACCCATCACAGCTTTCCACAGGGCCTGGGTCACCGGGTAGCAGCCCATGTAAAAATCGGGCATAGTGACCTCGTGGACAGGCAGACAGGCTTCCCACAGGTCGCCGTATTCATCGCCCATGGAAAAGGTACCGCCTTCGACGAGGATCAGGTCGAAGGGGGCGGGGAGATTGGGGAGGGTTTGGGAAAAAACCGGGTCTTTCATGGTCCGCCGGATTATGGTTTGGTAAAAATGTGTCCGTCTTTCATATCCTGCACGATCTGCCGGAAAAGGTTTTTGATATCCCAGTTTACCTCGGTTTCAAGCGTCATAAACAAGAGATTCAGGCCTATTTTGAGTTTGGTTTTGATGTCCGGCTCGGTTTTGAATGTTTGGGCTTTGGCGGCGATAGGGTCGTTGGGAGGCAGTTGGGGGAGAAGTTTATCAATGCCCTGTTGTATTTGCATGAGTAGTGCCTGGGCCGCTTGTTTGTCGCGGTGGAGTTTTTCCAGCAGGTCCATCTGGTCGATGCCAAGTTGGCGGAGAAAGCTTGTATCGTCGGCGATGGCGTCCATTTTGGCTTCCATGCGGTCCAGTTGCCGGGAGACAGGGTCGCGTTCGTCGGAGGCGTAGCCGTCGAGGATTTCCGATACGGGGATGTTTTTCATCAAAACCGGGTGGAAATAGGGCTGTTTTTGTTCTTCAAAAATCAAGAGGTGGTCGTAGTTGAGCCAGATGTTTTCGTAGGGCACTTCCCGGACGACTTCCAGATTGTCGAAAGGACGGTGCAAATCGCGGAAGGTACCGAGCAGTTCCTGAAGGTAGCCCCGGCGTTGTTTTTCGGGGCCCGATACCTCGATCTCGATCAATTCATTGGCAAAGGAACGCCGTACAATGGCCTCGCAGTTGCGGCCATCGCCGACTACCACGCCGCTGCGCCAGCGTTTTTCACCCACGATATCGGCATAACGCTCCACGATGAACTGGGTCATAAACAGGTCGCAAGGGAAGGAGCCGTAATTGAAACGAAAACGCAGGCCCGCCTTTTCGTCCGGCCATACCTCGGCGGGTTCGATGTCGGCAAAAAGATCGGGCAGCAGGAAGGTGTTTTCCCGGTTGCGAACCGGGTAGCACAGTTTGAATTTCCCCATCAGGTCAACCAGAAAAGGATATTTCTCCGAGGGATAACGTTTACCGGGCAGGATACCTTTCAGATGGGCAAAGCTGAACTCTCCGCGTCGTTTTTCTTTGATTACCAAATCGTTGATGATGGTGTACACGCCATCCATGATCCATTCGGGGTTGATGACGTGAGTATCCTTCAGGCGCGGGTCGTCGACGAAACTGACTACTGTACCTAGTGAGGAAAGTTGTTTGAGGTAAAGCAATTGTTCGTCGTCGGGCAGGGTTTTGATGTGCTCCATCCGGCGGTATTGTTCGAGGCTGATGAACTCTTCCTTCATGTCTTCGAGTTCATCCTTGACGACAAACCACTCTGGACGCTGCTCCACAAATACACTGGGCATCAGCTCCCGGTTGCTGACAATCGTATGGATTGTGGTTTCAAGTTCGCGGATGGTATCAAGTGCCACGACGCCTCTGTCCGGATTGTCGTACACGGCCGTGCGTACAAATCCGACGATGTTCGGGTATTCCCTGCGCAGGGGCTCGCGGTCGATATCGTGGTCGTCTACATCGGTTTTGTTAATGACGACGAGCACGGGGGCGTTGCCGCCGATTTCCCGAACCAGCTGGAGCCAGTGATTGAGGTCTTTGCGCTCGCGCCGCGCTACGGTGACCAGCACGTACAAGGTGCGTTCGGTAAAGAAAAACTGGTGAGTGCTGCGCATGAATTGTTGTCCGCCCAGGTCCCAGACGTTGAGGCGGACAGAACCGTCTTTGGATGGCGCGCTTTTCATCCGGCAGCGTTCTATGCCGTGGGTGGTATTGATTTCACGCTTTATTTTCGAATGTTGCAGCATTTCGATCAGGTGCGTTTTGCCGAAATTGCTGTCGCCGATAAACATGATTTTGGCTTCCAGTACCGGGCGTTTCCCGGTGTCTTTAAGCCACTTGAGCACTTCTTTTTTGCCGAGCGCCATCACGTCGGGCGGCGGCGATTGCAGCGGATTCCCCTCCAGATCCAGTTCCGCCACCCCGCCCGCATCCGCCGGGAGCGCAAACTCTTTCAGGGCATTGTCGCCGAGGTGGAGTTTTTCGAGCCGTCGCAGGCCCTTGCCTTCGGGAAAAGGGAAACGGGTGAGTTTATTCTCGCAGAGATTGAGCGCGCGCAAATGATCGGCCAGGCCGGGCAGGGCGAGTATTTGTTGCCACTTTTGGTCGTCGAGCCCCGTGCGGGCGAGGTTGAGGCCGATGAGGTGGCCGCCTTCGAGGGCGACTTTGGGGGTGTTATCCTTCACGCGCATCAGCGGATCGAGCAGGTCGCCGCCGCGGGCTTCTACGGGGTGGAGTTTCTTCTGGAGCAGGCTTTCGATTTGTCGGACGAGATCGGACATAATGCTTTCAACTTGGGTTTGAACCGGCCGAAGATAGGGAGAATGCGGAGGGATATCCGATTTGATCGATTGGCGAGGTACGATTGGGGCGGGATGGAAACGCGGAGGACGCGGATTTGGGCGGATTTTTTTCCCGCTGCGCGGGATTTTTTTTAGACAGGATGAACAAGATAGACAGGATTTTTAAGGGAAAGGGGAAAGCATTCCTTGCCAGTAAAAAATCCTGTTGATCCTGTAAATCCTGTCCAATCCCCGCCCGCGCAGCGGGTCAAAAAATCCGTGCAAATCCGCCTAAATCCGTGTCAGCCGCGTTCCCATCCCGCCCCGGTGGTCAAGAAATCCCCTTCAAAATATTCCGCTCAATCCGCTCCAGCGGATCCTCCGATTCGTCTTTGTGGAACGCCATGCCCGTTACTTTTTCGTACAGTTCGATGTAGCGCGCCGTGATTTCCTCCACAAACGAGTCGGGCATCACGGGCATGGTCTGGCCTTCCTTGCCCTGGAAACCGTTGGCAATCAGCCATTCGCGCACGAATTCCTTGCTGAGCTGGCGCTGGCGTTCGCCGGCCGCCTGGCGTTCGGCATACCCTTCGGCGTAGAAGTAGCGGGAGCTGTCGGGCGTGTGGATTTCGTCCATGAGCACGATTTCGCCGTTGTGCAGCCCGAATTCGTACTTGGTATCCACGAGGATCAGGCCCTGGCGGGCGGCCATTTCGGTACCGCGCTGGAACAGGGCGCGGGTGTAGACCTCCATTTTTTCATACACCTCGCGGGGCACGAGGCCTTTGGCCAGAATGTCGTCGCGGGAAATATCTTCATCGTGGCCGGCGTCGGCCTTGGTGGTGGGCGTGATGATGGGTTCGGGGAAACGGTCGTTTTCGCGCAGGCCTTCGGGCAGGGGCACGCCGCAGAGCACGCGGTGGCCGGCAGCGTAGGTACGGGCGGCATGGCCGGCCAGGTAGCCCCGGATCACCATTTCGACGCGGATGGGTTCGCAGCGCAGGCCGATGGCGACGTTGGGGTCGGGCGTGGCGAGCAGCCAGTTGGGACAGATGTCGCGGGTGGCGTTGAGGAAGTGCGCGGCGATCTGGTTGAGTACGGCGCCTTTGTGCGGGATGGGGCGCGGCAACACGTGGTCGAAAGCGGAAATACGGTCGCTGGCAACCATGACGAGGCGGTCGCCGACGGTGTACACGTCGCGGACTTTGCCGCGGTAAAAGGCCGTTTGGCCGGGCAGGTGGAAATTCGTTTCGCGGATAGCTGGCATGAGTGGTTCGATCAGTTGCGGCAAAGGTCGGGCGCGGCGGGCAAAAAACTGACTTTCCGCTGATGTTACGTTTTGTCTAAGCACTGCAGCCGAAGCCGGCGGCGGTTTACCTTTGCGCGCACTATCCGACTCCCTCGCATGTTCGCCGTCCTCGACCGTATCCACCGGCTGCCTACCCGGTATTTGTTCCTTTTCGTTTTGTCGCTGGCCATCCCGGCCTTTCTGATCAATATTCACCTTGCCGCGTTCATCGGCGACGAGGCGATCCGCGCACTGGTGGCCCTGGAAATGAAACTGTCGGGCAACTACGTGGCCACGACCATGCACGGGGCGGCTTATATCAACAAACCGCCCTTGTTCAACTGGTTTCTGGTGGTCGCCGGCGAGCTCTGGGGCGGCTTCGGCGAATGGCCCTCCCGACTGACCACGGTGTTTTTTCTGGGCGTGTTCGGCTACACGGTGTACCGTTTTGTGCGGACGGAGTTCGGCCGGGAATTTGCCCTCCTGTCGGCCCTGCTGACCGTCACGAGCGGTCGTTTCCTCATCTACGACTCGATGCTGGGCCTGATCGACACGACTTTTTCCTGGGTCACCTACCTGCAGATGATGGCCATCTGGTGGTTCGGCACGCGCCGGCGCTGGCTGGCCTTGTTTCTCGTCACGTATTTCCTCACGGCCGCCGCGTTTATGCTGAAAGCTTTGCCGGCCATTGTGTTTCAGGGTTGCTCTTTGCTGGCCGGTTTGTGGGCGCTGGGGCAATGGCGGCGCTTGTTCAGCTGGCAGCACGTGGCGGGTGGACTGTTGTTCGGCGCCTTGATGGGCGCCTATTTGTGGTGGTATGCCCAGTACCGGCCGCTGGAGTTTTTGCTGCCCAATCTGCTCAACGAATCGGTGAAACGCACCGTGGTGGAGCACGGCTGGCAGCGTTTTACCGTGCATTTGTTCAAATTCCCCTTCGAATGGATCTACCATTTCCTGCCCTTTTCGATCGCATTCGTGTGCTGGTTCGACCGGCGCATCTGGCGGCGTTTGCAGGAAAACCGCTTTGTTTTTTTCAATCTGGCGGTGTTTTTGGCCAATTTACCGGTGTACTGGACCTCCGTGCACGTCGAGGCGCGGTACCTGCTCATGTTCATCCCGCTTTTTACGGTGATTAACCAATACCTGCTCGAACAGGATCGCCAGGCCGGGCGCTGGACCTACCGCTTCGTCTACATTGTTTTCGGCATCGCCCTTTGCGCCACCGCGCTGGCCATCACGGCCATGCCGCTGATCCCAAAACTGGAAGTCATCCCGCATCTGGGCTGGATTGCCGCCGGATTCGGCCTGCTGGCCACCCTGATCGCCCTGATGTACCTGCAAGACCCCTCGCGCTATTTGTGGTGGTTTGTCGCCGGCTTGTTCGTGTTCCGCATCGTGTTCGACCTGGTGGTGTTGCCCATCCGCGCCCGGGAGGCTCATACGACTGCCGTGCGCGCCGAAACCCTCCGGCTGGCAGAAAAATACAAGGATAAAAACCTTTACCTCTACGGCCGTTCCGACAGCCGCGAACCGGCCTCTTTTTACCTGACCAATGCCGCCGGACAAATCATCCGGCGCGACTACAACATCAGTCATCCGAACGCCGTGTACCTCGTCAACCCGGTGATGTACCCCGATTTTCCGGGGCAGTTGCTCGATACCTTGCAGACGGATTATCCGGAGGTGGTGTTGTATTTTTATGGGATGGAGAAGTGACTACTGGGCTTTTGAACAATCGCTTCACTAGAAGCCATCTCAAAAATGGCATTTATTAACTTAGCGTAGAAAAGGCTACGCTATTATGGAATTAAAAGACGAACAATGGGCTCTAATTGAAGCACTT
>JADZFP010000578.1 GCA_020849825.1 Saprospiraceae bacterium | reverse complement strand
GCCCTGCTTGAAATCGGCAAAACCATTGGGAACATCCTCAACCAGGCCCTGCAATTCGGATTCAGCCTGGTGCAAGGTTTTGTCCAGGCATTTCTCGAACTGGGTCGAACGCTGGTACAGGTCGTCAATACCCTGCTGAACTATTCCCGCGAATTGTTCGATGCAGCAATCAAAGCCCTGCTCAACCTGGGCCGCACCCTGGCCAATATCCTCAACGAAATCATCAATGCCGGGCTCGACCTGATCAAGGAGATCGCCCGCGCAGCCGCCCTGGCCGGTCAGGCTTTGCTGGAATTTACCAAATACATCGCCAATGCCGTTCTCGACGTTGCCAAAAAGGTGCTCGACGGTTTGCTGGCTGCCGGCAAGTTTTTGGTAGATGTGATCAAAACCATCGCCACCCATGCCATCAACGCGATTAAAAAAGTGGTGGAAGCCTTTTTTGCCCTGGGCAAATCGCTGATTAACCTGCTCAAGGAAGTGCTGAGCCTGACGATGTCTTTGCTCAAAGCCGTCGTCAAAGCCGCTTTCGAACTGGGCAAAAGCATCGTGGAATTTACCCGGCAAATGGTGGAGTTCACCTACAAAACCGCCGCCCGCCTCATCGAAGCCGCCATCGAAGTCGGCCAAAAAGTTGTTGACATTCTCGAAGCCGTGGTCGAATCAACCTACTTCGTGTTCCGCAAAATCGTCAATGCCGTTCTGCAGGCCCTCGGCCCGGTGGGCGACATTCTCAACTGGCTCATCGAACGAGGCGAAGATCTCGCCTCCGCGCTTTGGCGCGAAGCAGTACTGGCGATCCGTTTTGTAAAAAAATCGGTGTCGGATATTCTCGACTGGGCCGCCGAGCAAACGCAGAACCTATTTGAAACCATCATCCAGCTTTGCGAAGACGTGGGCTCGGCCGTCACCGAAATCATCGACTGGGCCATCGCCCGCGGCCAGGATATGCTCGACATACTGGGCGAACTCTGGGAACGCGTCGGTAATTCGGTCCTGTATGCACTCAATTACCTGGCGACCGACTATATCCCGGGCATCGCCAAATTCCTGAAAGGCGCACTGGAAGCGGGATTTGAACTCGCCAAATTCGTCGTCTGGTCCGTTGGCAAGGCATTTGAAGTGACCCTCGAAGTTGTGCGCGGCGCACTCGAAGCCGGCGCCACCATCGCCGAACTTATTGTTGAAACGGTGCGGCACCCCGACCAGTTTGTGCAAAACATGATGAAAGCCCTGCGCGAACTCGAACAAACCTGGAACGACCTGGTCGACGCCTTCGTGCAGGCCGGCGACGAATTCCTCGACGAAATGGTGCGCGCAGCCGTCGCCATCGGCGAAAACCTCAAAGACATGCTGGTGGCGGTACTGGAAATACACGTGGGCAAACTGGACACCATCCTGTTTATCCTCATGGAATTCCTCAACGGCTACCGCAATTTGACGCCGGCCGAACGCGCCGACGGCGAGTTGGTGTTCGGCACATCCATCGATTTCGACAATGTGCGCATCGCCACTGAAAGCCCGACCAACAGCATCATTTTCGGTATCCAGGACTTTTTTACAGGCAATCCCGAATCGCGCGCTTTCGTCACCGGCAATTTGATCAACTTCGATGCCGATGATGCCCCGATCGAGCGTTACACCCTCATTCACGAACTGACGCACGTATGGCAAAACCAAAACGTGGGTCCGATTTACATGGCCCACGCGATTTTCGCCCAGGCCACCGAAGGGTATAACTACGGCTACGACGAAGGCGTTTCCGACACTGATATCGTCAACGGCGACTACGACGGCAATACCATTGATGACCTGGACGACGGGTTTATCATGGGTCTCAACGGCGAAGCCGCGCTGAATGCCGCCAATGGCGACTTCTTCGCGTTTAACCCCGAACAACAGGGCCAGATCATGATGCACTACTTCGTGCGCCGTCACTTGCTCAATCAGACTCCCGCGCAGTACGCGCCCTGGGAGGTATATGTGAATTTTGTAAAAGCCAATCCGCAAGTTGCCTGAGCGCCGGCTATTATTATTCGTCGTTCCGAAAACCCAGCGCGCTGATTTTTCGGAATTGACCGATGCCTGGCAAGCGCACGGTATCGGGGTAGAGGTTATTGAATATGGCGATACCTGGCCGAATGTGGCCGAACTCACCGCTCAATTTCCCGACCTCGATGCCGTGCTGCTGGCCGGCCCGGCACGCTTTGCCCCGCGTACGGCGCTGCCCGGCCCGATTCTCGAAAACGGCGCCGGCCGGAAAATTCCGGCAGCCTGGTTTCCAATCCGAAATCCGGAAAGTACGCGCCGGTTTGCCGCCGCCGCCGCCGCCGTACATCGCCGCCCCCGGCAAACGCCCGGCGTGGCCCTGCTGGGGCAATGGCACAAACGTTATCTGCGACTGGCCGACCGCCTCGAAACGCTGCTGCAAAACGAACTCCCAACCCTGCGATGGACCGGCGAACTGATCGGCAGGGAAGAAGTGGTGAAAGCCCTGGGCTCGGGTCTTGGCCTGGCGCTCTACGTAGGGCATGGCCGCCCGGCAGGCTGGGTAGGCTATTACGGTATGCGCGCCCATCACTTCGAACATTTCGACGGCGAACCGCTGGGTGGTATGTTGTCATTGTGCTGCCTGACCGCCAGCCGCTGGCGAACGGGGCTCTCCTATTCCGAAGCCCTGACCCTGCAAGGGGTCGCCGCGGCTTCGTTCGGCGCAGTAAAACCTACCCTGCACACCGATAATACCCGCTGGGCCGTGCGGATTTGTGAAGCGCTGACATCAGATGGGGTCGGTTCGCTGGGCGAACTCATCGTGCGGGCCGCCCCGCCCAATCCATCGGCAGTACAGCCATATCGCTTAATCGGCGATCCGCTGGCGCCGCTTGTCGCCCGTAAAGAGGGCTTGCGCCGTGCAAAAAAGGTCAAAATTTATCCATAATCCACTCGTTTTCAACTTTTAACCCATAGCCACATGACCGATCAACACATTCTTTCTACGCTGCGGCACGAACTGAAAAGTATCAAGCCCAAACTCCCCGACAATTTGCCGGAAAGCAGCCACTTCAAAAACGACTGGCAGCTCGACTCGCTCGAACTCGTGGAATTTGTTGCACGCATCGAACAAAGTTTCGGCATACTCATCCCCGATGAAGACCTGCCCGACTTTATTTCCCTGGAAGCCACAACCCGGTATCTCCAAAACCGATTGACGGCATGAAAATCTCCCCGGAACCCATCGTTGTCACCGGAATGGGCTTGTTGTCGCCGCTGGGCGATTCCGTTTCTCTGCTTTGGCAACGCCTGCTGGCCGGCGAATCGGCGGTTTGCAACTGGCCTGATTTGCAGGAAGAGGGCTATCGCGTCAGCAAGGCCTGCCGGCTGGAAAATTTCGCCGCCCCCCCGCTCCGGCGCGGCCGGATGCTGGGTTTCACTGCGGCCCTGGCGGCAATCCGACAGGCTGGATTGACGCTGCCCCCCGAAACTGGCGTTTTTATCGGGAGCACCCTGGGCGAGAGCCGGGCTTTTGAGCAAAAAGCGGAAGGCCATCGTTTGAATCTGGCCGGCTACACCGTGGAATCGTTCACTGCTTTTCTTCGTCAAAAATTCAAACTTTCCGGCCCGCAGCGCTCGATCGCAACGGCCTGTGCAGCCGGGAATTATGCCATCGGGGCGGCGGTGAGCGCGTTGCGAAGCGGCAGGGCCAGTGTTGCTTTGGCGGGCGGCGTGGAACCTTTTTCACGCCTGGCCCTGGTGGGTTTCAGTCGTTCACGAGCGATGGCGACCGATCGTTGCCAGCCCTTCGACCAGAACCGGAGCGGTATGTTGCTGGGCGAAGGCGCCGCGATTTTTGTTTTGGAAAAAGCCAATGATGCCCTGCGCCGCGGCGCCCGTCCGCTGGCCGAAATAGTTTCTCTCGGCCTTTCTTGTGATGCGTACCACCCCACCGCCCCCGAGCCGGAAGGACAAGGTATGGCAACTGCCATACGCCTGGCCCTGGAAGCGGGCGGCATCGGGCCGGAAGTCATCGATTGGGTCAATGCCCACGGCAGCGGCACCCGTTTGTCCGACAGTGCGGAGGCGAAGGCGATGCGCTATATTTTCGGAGAGCGCTTGCCGGCCATCAGCGGTAGCAAAGGCGCAATCGGGCATGCACTGGGCGCCGCTTCGGCGCTCGAACTGGCTATTTGCGTACAGGGACTTCTACATCAGACGGTCCCACCCACCGCCGGGCACGAACAAGCAGACCCGGAAGCGGGCATAATCTGCACACGGGATGCCCGGCAACAACCCATCCAATACGTGCTCAATAATGCCTTCGCATTTGGCGGCATCAACTCCTCCTTACTACTGCGCCGATGGGAAAACTGATCGTCATCGAATCGTCCTGTACCGCGACCCTGCCTTATGCCCTCGAAAAGGATACCATGCCCGGGGTCGGAAATACGCTTGAAGCCTTGTTTGCAACACAGGTTGAACCTGATGCGCGCGGCTTGTACCTGGCATCGAAAAATGCGGGAGAACTATCGGCCCTTCGTTTTTGGTCGGATGCCCAAGTCAGCGGCGTCGCGCTGGCCAATCCCGAGTTGTTCCCCTGGACGCTGGCCAATGCCCCCTGCGGCTGGCTGGCCCGGCAATTCCGGGTAACCGGACCGAATTACACCTATACCGGCAGTGCAAAGGCACTTCGGGAAGCGTTGGAGCAAGCCTCGGAAGACTTGCACAGCGGCCGAGTAATGACCGCCTGGGTGATCGCCATCGATTTCGGTAAAAAACCACGGCACAATACTGCCCTGGCAGCGATACGGCTCAGTTTGCGCGACCAACCCGGCAATGCCAGGCAACAACTCAACATTGCGGAAAATGGTACTGGTTTGCTGTCGGCTGCCGCATTTTTACAACAAATAATTCGCGACACGGAAGTCCTTTAATGCATTGTTTTTTAATGACTTGAAACAAATTTTACAAATAGTTTTAAAAATATTCTTTTAAAATTTTTTGTATTTAAAAACAAATAGTTTAACTTTGTTTCATCTTTTATAAAACAATTCACAGGACATTCAAAACTCGGACCCGCCATGCAACTCGAAGTTTTGGAAAGTAAACACGGCACCAAAGTCGTCACGGCCAGCAATCTGCACGCGGCATTGCGACTGCCCATTCGTCAGTACGGCGCCCAAGTGCGCAAATGGCTGCGAGATGCGTATGAGTTCAACGACGGCATCCGCCGGCCGCAACCCCGGCGCGATTTTGCCAAACGCCCGCGGCCTGGCGAGCCCATCGAAGACTATTTTATCACGCTCGAACTGGCCAAACTGATCGCCCTGCGCACCAATAGCAAGGATAAACTCAAGTACGCCCGTTTGCTCGACGTGTTTGCCAACAACGGCCAGATGAATCTCTTCCAGCATGCGGCATAATTTTACGCTATGAAACAATTGAATCTCTACCTCAATTTCGACGGTAATTGCGAAGAAGCCCTGCGTTATTATCAGGATTGTCTGGGCGGCGAAATCACGCAATTGCAACGCTTCGGCGAAGCGCCCAACGAGGTGCCGGCTGGATCCGAAAATCGGGTGATGCACGCCGTATTTCAGTTTGACGGCAATTCCATCATGGCATCCGACATCATGCCCGGGCATCCATTCCAGGCCGGCAACAACTTCTTCATCAGCATTCAGCTCGATGACAAGGCTGAGCAGCACACGGTTTTTAACCGGCTTTCAGAGGGCGGCAAAGTCCTGTTTCCGCTTCAGGAAACATTCTGGGGAGCGGAATACGGTATGCTGACTGACCGGTTCGGTGTCAACTGGATGTTGAATCGGTTCATCAATCCGCACCAGTAAAGCGCATTACAAGGCCGGAATCATTTAAGCCTTCTATTTGAACCTGCCGGCATTTCATTGGGGCGAGGTTGTTTGCACGCTAAAACACACTTTACAAAATTATACGTACGCAAAGCATGCCAAGGGCTACCCGCCTGGCGTGCTTTGCTGCTTTATGTGAAAAAACAGGTCGCGCCAGGTCGCTGGGAGTGCGCTCCCTCCGCGCCTGTTTCCCCTGCGATCAAATTATTCGCTCTATTTTGCCCCACCGATTAAACCCCGGGCACTGTCCCATGTCTTAATTTCCAAAATCAAACGATTTGCAGTCCACGGCCACAAACAAGACCGCATCCGACGAACAGATCCTGGAGTTGCTGCGCGCTGAGCACAGCTACGAGAGGGGGTTCCGCCTGTTGATGACTTGTTATCGAGAGCGCCTGTATTGGCATATCCGCCGGCTGGTGCTGGTGCATGAAGACGCCGATGACGTATTGCAAAACACGTTTGTAAAGATTTACCGGGGCATCCTGCAGTTTGAAGGAAAATCAAAACTCTACACCTGGCTGTACCGGATCGCCACCAACGAGGCCATCAGCTATTTGCAAAGCAAGGCACGGCATTCGACCGAAACGCTCGACGATACGAGCAATTTGCTGAGCAATCGCCTGCGGGCCGACGAGTGGTTCGACGGTGACGCTCTCCAGATTCGACTGCAGGAAGCCATCACCCAACTGCCCGACAAACAAAGAATTGTTTTTAATCTCCGCTACTACGATGAAATGCCCTACGAAGAAATGGCTGTCATGCTCGATACTTCCGTGGGCGCCCTGAAAGCCTCTTTTCACCACGCCGCGAAAAAAATCGAAGCTTTTTTCCGCGAAACAGCATAGCCGAACACCCGCCTGAACAGCGGGCAGACAGAGACAATGACATGAAAAAGGATCAATCATCTATCGACCGGGAACTCCGCGAACTTTCTCCTTTTCTGCACGATCTGCGCAGTAAGGAAGATGGCTTCCACCTGCCTGAAAACTACTTCGATGGGCTGGAAGAGCAGGTTTTTCAACAGATTGACGCCCTGGGCGCACGTCGCAAGCCTGTCCGTACAACGACGGCCCGTACCGGATTCTGGAACAGTCTGGCCTGGCTTTGGCAGCCTCGTGTTGCAATTGCTTTCAGCATTCTGCTCGTCGCGGCCTTCGCCGTCTGGTGGATGTGGCAGCCGAAGCCATCCGTCATTGAGACAAATATCCCGCTTGCCAGTCAAATTGAACTGACTCCCGAAGAACTCGAAGCTTATGTCATGGAGAATGTCAATGATTTCGAGCCGGAACAGCTTGCCCTCCTGGCCATCGCCGAAGATGAAAACTCCGAACCGCCCAAAACACCTGCCCCCAAAACCAATACAAGCACGAGAAATGAAAAATCTGGTCCAGACGATCTTTCACCGGAGGAACTGGAATTGCTGCTCGACGATCTGACCGACGAAGAAATCGAACAAATGCTTTAATACTGCCAATCAATCTACAAGTATCTTCAATCAATTTGCCATGAAGCACCTCATATTGCTCGCCGTATTTACCCTGGGCGCCAGCGTTGCGCTGCTTGCCCAACCCAACGCAGAGCGCCGTAACGAAAGAGTCCAGGCGCTCCGTATC
>JADZFP010000577.1 GCA_020849825.1 Saprospiraceae bacterium | reverse complement strand
GTCGTAGCTCAGTTTGCTTTTGTTTTCAGAAGCCATGCGCAGCATGTCGGTCAGCATCAGGTGATCGCTGTGAATATCGCGCAGCACAAAGGAAAGGTCGCCCACGCCTTTTTCGACGATGTATTTCTGCGCCCGGCGCAGGGCGTTGATGCTTTTGGAGACCACCAGGCATTTTTTCCCGTTGGCCAGGGCATTCATGACGATGGCGGAAATCAGGTAGGTTTTGCCGCTGCCGCTGGCGCCTTCCACCACCGTAAGCGCCTGGCGCTGAACGGCTTGCAACACCGTTCGCTGCGACGGATCGAGCGGCAGCAGCGTGAAGGAGTGTTTCCAGTCGAGGTCGTCGGCAGCCAGGCCGGGCGCCACCACCGGCGGGTGGGTCAGCGTGGTTTGGGGCAAGGTGGGGAAAATGCCGAACACCGCCGACCAGCGCAGGCTGGCGCGCGCGATTTCGTCGCCGGCCGGACAGGGTTGCACGCTGAGGGGCAGGCCGGCTTCCGACCAGTTGAGCCGGGCGCGGATGTCGTCGGCCAGTTGCGTGAGGGTGGCGCCGTTGAGTTGCCGGCTTTCCGTCAGTTTTTTGGCGCGATCGGAAAAGTTGGTACCGTTGGCCGAGTCCAGCAGGTGAAAGAGCGGATAATTGGGCAGAACGAACTGTTGTTCCGTCCGCTGAACGATCCAGTTGTCGGGGTGCTGGGCGTGGGGTTCGAGTTGCACCTGCCAGACGAACAGGGGCGCAAACAAGTCCTGATGGCCCACTGCGCCCTGCAGAACCGGATAGCCGATGCCCAGGTTTTTAGTGCCGAATACTTTTTCCCGGTTCCGGGCTTCGAAGTAGAAATGGTTGAACCATTCCGCAGCGGGGTGCTGGGCATGGACCGGAATATCGAAGTTTCGGTTTTCCGCCAGTTCAGGTATGCATTTGATTGCAAACTCCTCGGCATTGAGGGTAAATATATCGGCCAGATCGGGGGCGGCCGGCGCAGCGTTAAGCCAGTTCAGGGCCGCGCCACTGTACATCGGGGCGTTGATCGTGGGATCGGGGGCGGGAAATGCCGGGGTGACTTGCGGGGCGGCGGGGCGATCGGAAATGTTGTTTTCCATGCGAATTCGGCGGCCCTGAAGAAAATGCAGGGCCATTTATTAGGGTAAAAACGAGTTTCAAAATCAAATAAACGCAGTGCCAAAGAACGGCATTTTGGCGCATATCCGAAACTAACAAGATCAGGCAATTCTTTTGTGAAGTTTTGGATTTCCCGAAAAAGCCGCCGTACATTTGCGCGGCGCCGGACGACCAGCTCCTGCAAAACCTCCCCAGGGCGGAAACGCAGCAAGGATATGTGGTCGTAGCGGTGTGTTCGGCGCTTTTTTCCCTCTCCTGCCATGCTCTTTTTCATCGACACTGCCAACCTCGACCATATCCGCGAAGCCGCGGAACTCGGTATCCTCGACGGGGTGACAACCAATCCTTCCCTGATGGCCAAAGAAGGCATCAGCGGCGAAAAGGAAATCCTCAAACACTACCGCACCATCTGCGAAATCGTCGGCGAAGGCCGCGACGTAAGCGCCGAGGTCATTTCCACCGACTTCAAGGGAATGGTAGAAGAAGGCAAAAAACTGGCCGAAGTACATGAGAACATCGTGGTTAAAGTACCGATGATCAAAGACGGTGTAAAGGCCATCGCTCACTTCACTGAAATCGGTATCCGCACCAACTGCACCCTGGTGTTTTCTGCCGGCCAGGCCATCCTGGCCGCCAAGGCAGGCGCCACCTACGTCTCGCCGTTCATCGGCCGCATCGACGATATTTCCTGGGACGGGATGCAACTCATCGAGGATATTTACAAAATCTACGACATCACGGGCTACGAAACGGCGATTCTGGCCGCCAGCATCCGCAACCCGCTGCATATCGTACAAGCCGCCAAAGCCGGCGCCGACGTGGTAACCTGCCCGTTGAGCGCCATCCTCGGCCTGCTGAACCACCCGCTGACCGACATTGGTCTGGAGAAGTTCCTGGCAGACTACAAGAAAGTAAACGGGTAATTTTCACCACCCGGCAAGTATAAAAAGCGGCGCCCCGTGAGTTTCCTCACGGGGCGCCGCTGCATTTGGAACACTTCAAAGTGTATTACGCCGGCTTCGACTCATCGGTCGTGGCGCCCGGTTCTTCTTTGTTGAAAGCGTCTTTGACGTCGTACACCTTGTCGGCTACGAAGTCTTTGGCTTTATCCCAGAAATCCTGACCCTTTTCTTTGGCCTCGGCAAGTTCTTCCTTGGCTTCGCCCAGCAATTCGTTGGCCTTGTCGCTCAGAAAGCCCAAAGCGCCGCCTTCATGAGCGGAAATTTTTTCGCGCATGGCTTTGAGTTCGGCCAGTTTTTCCTTGGCTTCCTCATTGCCTTCGGCTGCGAGTTGTTCGGCTTTGGCGCTCCACTCGGCCCATTTTTCGCTGGCAGAATCTTTCAATTCGTTCAATTCAATACCCGCTTTTTCAAAAGCCGTTTTGGCGGAGTCGGAGAGGTTGTCCCAGAAATTCTTTTCCATGATATGTCGTGTTTTTGGTGAATACAATTGGTACCACAAATATAGTCCCGCTTCCGACGCCGGGCATTGACCTGGGTCACCGAAAGGGTTAATTTTTCGCGAAATTTACCGGCATTCAGCTCTTTTCTTCCCAAACCTGCGCCAGGTGCACGATGGTTTCGGCGGCTTTTTCCATGTCTTGCACCGACACCCATTCCTGGCGGGAGTGAAAAGCGTGTTCGCCGGCAAACCGGTTGGGGCACGGCAGTCCCATAAACGACAGCCGGGAGCCGTCGGTGCCGCCGCGAATGGAGCGTTTCAAGGGTTTGTCGTACCCCGCGCGCTGCAGGGCTTCGATGGCATGGGCCACCACCTGCGGGTGGCGGCGCAGCACTTTGCCCATGTTGCGGTATTGTTCGCTCACTGCCACGGTGGCCCGACTGTTGGGGAAGTGTTTGAGCACGTCGTCGACGATCTTTTGCAGCGTTCGGGCGTGGCGTTTGAGGCCAGCGTCGGTGAAGTCGCGCAGAATGAGTTTGATCGTCGCGCGTTCCAGATTGCCTTCGATCGAGGTGGGATGGATGAATCCCTGCTTGGCTTCGGTGTGTTCGGGGCTGAGTTTGTCGGGGAATTTGGCCACGATGCGGGAGGCGATTTTGAGCGCGTTTTCCATCTTGCCCTTGGCAAAACCGGGGTGCGCCGATACGCCTTCCACCGTGATCACGGCGCCATCGGCGCTGAACGTTTCGTCTTCGATGCTGCCGGCGGTTTCACCGTCGATGGTGTAGCCGTATTTGGCGCCGAGTTTTTTGATATTGACCTTGTCGACACCGCGGCCGATTTCTTCATCGGGGGTAAACAGGATGCGGATTTTGCCGTGTTTGATACCCGGATTGTTCAGAAGGATGTGTGCGGCATCCATGATAGCGGCTACGCCGGCCTTGTTGTCGGCGCCCAGCAGCGTTGTTCCGCTGGCGGTGACGACGTCGTTGCCGATCTGGTGGGCCAGGTCTTCGTGTTCGGCCTTGCGAATGACCACTTTGGGGTCGTCGGGCAAAACGAGATCCTGGCCTTTGTAGTTTTCCCACACGATGGGTTTTACGCCCGCGCCGGAGCAGTCGGGCGAAGTGTCGACGTGCGAGCAAAAGCACAGAACGGGTACTTTTTTATCGGTATTGGCCGGGATGGTGGCATATACGTAGCCGTGTTCGTCGAGTTCGGCGTCGGCGATGCCCATGGCTTTCAGTTCTTCCACCAGTATGCGGCTGAGGTCTTTTTGTTTGGCGGTGCTGGGCGTGGTGGGGCTGTTCGGGTCGCTTTGGGTATCGATTTGTACGTAGCGCAGGAAGCGTTCTTTGACGCTGTGTTTGAACGGCGATTTTTTCATGGAAAAATGCTGGTTGGGAACAAAAAAAAATTGGGCCGCAAAGTTGTCACGCTTTGCGGCAATCTCTGCACATAATTGACCAACAAATCTTTATTGTCCGGGATCGGCGGTATTGTTGGCATCGCCCACTTTTACGCCGTAAAAACTGGCGTTCTGGATATTGCTTTGCAGGTTGAAAAACGTCTGGTTTTCGGGCGGCATGTTCTGGAAAGGCAATGCCGGGTCGTTGAAAGTCCAGTCGGATTTGAAAAACCTCCAGGCGCTGTTGTTGGGAAACTCCCCATACAGCCCCAGCAGCAGTTTTCTCGTCTCTACGATATCAAACGTGGTGGCCGAGTTGCTTTTGTTAACGTCGATCGCGATGATTTTCCAGGGCGAGTTCAGCGGATCGATGCCCAGGATATGTTTGGAAAACAGGACCAGGTCGAAGGTGCTGAGCCCGTTGATGTCGTTGCCGTCGCGGAACGGGGTAATGACGTAGGTGCCGCCCGTCGGCAGTTCGGGAAAATTGTATAATCCGCTGTTGTCGGTCGTAATGGTATCCGTCACGCTGCCGCTGATGGCCACCTGCACCCCTGCCATGGGCGCGCCCCAGAAGGTCTGAACGCTGCCGCTGATGGAATTGGTCGGCGGTATGGGTTGCTGATAACCGTTTTGAGTATTGGCGCCGGTGTTTCCCGGATCGAGCCACTCTTTCAGTCGGCTGTTGGGCGCAGCGCCCTGGCTCCACGACAGGTCGAAACGACCGAAATAGGCCACGTTATCGAGGCAGGGATTCATCTGATTCCAGCTGCCGCCGTGCAATTGCCCTACAATGTGTTTGTTGGGGTTGAACAGGGGGCAACCGGACGAGCCGGGCTGGAAAATGCCGGCATCCGGTGTGGTTTTCCAATGCGAAGTGGCCGGGCTGATACCGAATTGCGCGCCCCAGTTGAGCGTTTGTGGAAAAACTGTGGCCGGCTGGTTGTCGACGGTGATCTTTTTAATGTCGCCGAAGGGATGGTGAACAAACACGGTCTGGCTCACATTGGGCGTGGCGGTGCGGTCCCATCCGTTGAAATAGAGGCTGTAAGCCGTCGGTATCGGATTGAGTTTGAGCAGCATAAAGTCGGTTTCGGCGCGGAAAGCGATGTTTTCACAACCGAGGACAGACTTTGCTGCGGGTTCGGTTACCGGGTTGCTGCACGTGGGCGATTCGTAATCAAAATCGAACACCCATTGATCGAAGTCGGGTCCCGACAGCAGAATTTGGCAGTGGTGGGCGGTCAGGAAATACGGCGTTCCGGTGCCGCCGGTATTGGCCACCAGCGAGCCGGTGCACCAGGCAGACCCTGCATTCTGTCCCAGTCCGTTGCCATTAAACACCATGAGGATGCGTGCCACGCCCTTTTTCTCCACCTGCCAGTTGGCGCCCTGCGTGCAGTTGACGTTGATGTTGCAGGGCAGCGACTCACCGAAATCGGCCGATGCCGCCGGGTCGCCCTCGGCCAGCGCCGCGCGGTCGTAGGCGTAATCGACGCGGTTGAGGTGGATGCGGGATTGGCCCTGCACATTCGCCGGTTCGTAGAGTTCGAGCCGCGCCTGCTCTCCCGGCAATACGCCGATGGTAAATTTGCCCGAAGGCAGGCAGCTTTTGGTGGTGTAGGCGCCTTTTACACGGCTTTGATCAGGGGTATAGGCAAAAAATTGCGCGCCGGGCGGCAGGCGAAATTCGTCGAACAACAACACCAGTCCAAGCGCATCGGGCGCCACCACGTCGGCCTGCCAGATTCGGTCGCCATTGGGCAGGGTCGTCCAGACGCCTTGTTGTTCGGGCGACACGTCGGTCGTCATCGGCACGGCAAACCGCCCTCTCCAGGGCATGGCCGCGTCTTCTTCCCTTATTTTTTCGAGCGCCGGGGGCGGAAGCACCCGGGCCGGGGGCTTTTTCGAGGCAAAAAGCGGGGCATGAGCGCTTTGTAATGAAGGCGGCAGTCCGCCGTCGCTGATCTGGGCCTGTGCCAGGCCGGCCCAAAGCAGGGCCAAAAGTGTAAATCGGTATGGTTTGAGCATAGTGGTTTTAGGTTTTGGGGGTTGGGTTTTGGCAAAAAGGGACATTTCTGCCCTCAGCAGTTCATGCGCTCATAAGCGATGATTTGCCTTGATTATGTTGATGAAAGTTAATACCAAAAACCAAACCAAAGCTTTGATAAGGATGCTTCAGGGCATTTTTTTCCCGCAGACCGGCGCTGATTGTTTCACAGATTCGGGCTTGATGTATTGTCTGCCAAATCTGCCATTCTTCTGCGCTGATCTGCGGGAAATAAGTACTACCCGAGAGCAACCACCCTTCTTTTGCCCAAAACCCAACTCCCAAAACCCAAAAACCCATACCGAGAGCAACCACCCTCCTTTTTCCCAAAACCTAAAACCCAATATACCCAAAACCTAAAAAGGATTTTGATGCAAGGGATTATGGACAAACACCGTATCCGTCAGGGTGTGCAGGAATGCGATGATATCCTTTTGCTGCGAGGGCGTAAGCCCCGAATACTTGCCGTTGCCGACCGGGAATCCGATCTGGCGGACAAAAGGATCTTCATTTTCCACGCCGAATCCGTTGTCGGCGTATTGGGCCAGCACTTCTTCGAGGGTTTGGAAACGCCCGTCGTGCATATAGGGGGCAGAGAGGGCGATATTGCGCAAACCGGGTGTTCGGAACTGCCCGAAGTGGTAGCGGTTGCCGGTCACTTCGCCGCGGCCTTTGTCCACAAAATCTTCGAGTGCGGCCACGGAGTCGAGGCCGTTGTTGAAGTAGCTGTTGGTCGTGAAGGTTTCGCCGCCGTGGCAATGGAAGCACTGTGCGTCGGGCAAATTGACGCCCAGATCGAGCCCCCGGTCGAAATACATGATATAACCGTTCAGTTCTTCATCGGTAAATTCTGCCTCGCCTTTTCGCCAAAGGTCGAATTTCGACTGGCCGCTGCTGACCAGGGTGCGCAAAAATTGCGACATGGCCATGGCCGCCTGTTCCTTGCTCATTTCACTGCAATCGCTGATCCCGAATGCCTGCCGGAACCGGGTCGGGTAATCGGGGTGGTTGCGCAGGCGCTCCATCGCGATGGGCCAGGTATTGTGCATTTCGATGGGGTCTTCCACCGGCATCAGCACTTGTTGTTCGAGGGTGGCAGCCCGGCCATCCCAGAAGAAACCCTTAGTACTATAAGCGATATTGAGCAGCGCCATGGCATTTCGGCGGCCGTCGATGCCCTGAATGCCCTTGCTGAGTTTGAGATTGTCGGTAAAATTTCCGGCCGGCAAATGGCAGGACGAGCAGGATTGCGTGCTGTCGCCCGAAAGGATGGGATCGTAAAACAGCATCCTTCCCAATTGCACGCCCTCCCAGGTCGTGGGGTTGCTGGCAGGAATGGGTATGGCAGGGAAAGAGTCGGGCTTGGGTATGGTATAAGGCTGTGGCGCGTAGGGCGTGCCGGTCAGGTCGCACTCGCCCGGGGGCTGAGGGCCGGGGCCATCCGGGCCGCAGGCTGAATAGACCAAACCCAGGGCCAGCAGGAAAAGGACATATAAACGCTTCATGGTCAAAATTTTATTCAAACACGACTGCGTTGTCATAGTTGTCTTGCAGGGTTTCCATCAGGTCGATGCCCGACTGGCCGTGCGAGGAAGAAGGAACCGCCACGATGTCGAACAACTGCCCGTCGAACGTGAACAGTTTTTTGAGGTCGAGGCTAATGTGCATATCTCCGCCTTCGGCGCCCACGGTAAAGGGATGATTAAAGGTAAATACCTTGTAGGTCTGGTTGCCGCCGGTGTGGTACACCAGGTCGAGGTCGTTCGTGCCGTTTTTATCGGTATCGGCCGAGCCTTCCACTTTGGAGAAGATGTAGCTCGACCAGCCGGGCCAAAATTCAGATTCGTTGTACAGCGGGTGGTCGGTCGGATAGTCGGCGGGCTTTTTGGCGTTCAGTTCGGGTTTTACGCCGAAGCCGATGCGAATACCCGTGTAATCGCCGGCGGGAATCTCCGTCGAGCGCAGGTTGACTGTTTTGGAATCATTGTCAGAGGCGTTGTCGGGGGTAAAGTTGAGGTAGGCAATTTCGGAGAAGGGTACTTCTTCCGAGCCCTTTAAAAGAACACTATCAGACACATACAAATTGAAACGTGTCCATTTGACCGACATGGTGTCGTAGTCGTAAGCTTTGAATTTGACCACGTGTTCGCCGTTGTACGTGGCGTGGAAGTTCATGTTGAAAGCCGGGTTGGCCGGATCATCGGGGGTATCGTCCTTGCAACCTGAAATGGCAAAAGCGAGCAGAAGGAGGGTAAAAATCCAGTAGTTTTTCATGACGTAGTATTTGTGTTAAGACGTACAAATGTGCCTTAAAGTTAGTCCTGAAAACGCAGCGCATTCGGCAAGTTGGCGACAATTTTTGCTTTCCAGTCGCTCAAATTTACATTAGCGAGATCAACGTAGCGAAACAGCTCCTTGTAATCGGCCTGCAAGGGCACATAAAAATCAAAACCCGATTTGTGGACGAATGTTCCTGTGCCTTCGAGCATAAAATTGTCAAATTCCGGCCGCGCCAGGGTTATGGTGTCCGGAGCGGTCGTACTCAGGGTATCGCGGTTAAAAATGATCCGCATGGCCTCAAAACCGCGGTCGCGGTCGAGCCAGAGTTTTTCCGATTGTGCGGCGAGCGGATGACCGTTCGGCGCTTTGGTGGGAATGACGTTTTGCGCAGCGGCGGGAAGCCCCAGCCGGCAGCGGATACGGTCGAAACTGCCGCTCACCGGAAAGGCCCCGGCCGGATATTCCAGCGGGGTGCGGCGGATGAGCATAAAATCATTGGTCAGAAATTGCTCCAGCGTGTCGGTCACTGCCGGGCCGAATACCGGGAGTTCAAGGCTGTCGGTGATCCCGAATTCTTCCGTCCCCCGGTAAGCCTTGACCTCGGAGAGGTAAAAAATGACTTTTTGCAAACGGAACCAATGCCCGTCGGGTTGCGGATAGGGGTCGCCCTCCCTGAAAGTCAGCGTATCGTAGCGGTGCTCGAGGCGAAAAAACAGGCGCGGATACTGGCAGCAGCAATTTTCGTCGGCCGTGGCGTCGAAGTTGACGGCTTCAATATCGAGACAGGCTTTTTTGGGCTGATAACAACTCGTCGCCAGGCCAGCGAAAGCAAGTATCAGCGTACAACTTTTTAATACGGATAAAAACGGGTTCATGGCAATGATCGGTACGGCCTTATAACGCTGCCGGGGCCTCAACGTTGTTTGCGTTCGACCTCTTTCATCATTTGTTTGATGATCTGTTTGAATTGGGAGGAAAACTCCCGTTCCAGCATCCAGAAATAGTAGTTTTTGTCTTTGGCCAGAATATCCAGCACCGGCTGGCCCATGTATTTGCCAAAGTTGAACACGACGGCGCCGTCGGGTTGTACCCTGAGTTTTTGCGTAGCGTCGAGGAAGTTGAGGTCGTTGGTAAACTCGTGCAACACCTGCATGTCGTTTTTCACCGGCGCCGGCACCGCATTGCCGTCTTCGTCGAGGAGGTCTTTGCCCTCGTACATGGCCAGCTGGCCTTTCAGCACCGCCACGGTAGCGCGCACGTCGGCCAGGGCATCATGTGCGTCGGTGAGTTCGCTGTTGCAATACAGGCGGTAAGCGGCTTTCAAGGTGCGGGGTTCCATTTTGTAAAAAATGCGCTGCACGTCGATCATCCGTCTTTTCGAAATGTCGAACTCCATGCCAACCCGGGCAAATTCCTCCATCAGCATCGGCACATCAAAACGGTTGGAATTGTAGCCGGCCAGATCAGAATCGCCAATGAAATCCCAGATTTTTTGGGCCAGCTGGCGGAAAGTGGGTTTGTTGACCAGGTCTTTCGGCGTAATTCCGTGCACGGCCATGGCTTCTTCCGAGATCGGTATACCCGGATTCACCAGCATCGATAATTCTTCGGCAGGCTGGCCGTCGCGCCGGATTTTGACCATGGCAATCTGCACGATCCGGTCGCGGATCACATTTAAACCCGTCGTT
>JADZFP010000576.1 GCA_020849825.1 Saprospiraceae bacterium | reverse complement strand
GCTGTAGCGCCGCTGTAGCGCCGACCTCCAGGTCGGCGAGTCTGAGAGAAGAAATAACCCGCGATTAATAGCCAATGCTGGCAGCACTACCCATAATACTATTGATCGTGGCATTGGCTAATAATCGCGGGTCACTGCTGCGCTCAACATCGCCGACCTGGAGGTCGGCGCTACAGCGGCGCTACAGGGCTACAGTTCGCGCCAAACCACCCCGCCAAACCGATCGATATACTGCCATTTACCGCCACCCGCTACAACAAGCGCCAGGCCGTCGCGAAACGGCGTTGCGGCTTCATACGCGGCCGGAATGACAATGTGCCCTTCTGTATTGATGTATCCCCAGTGCCCATTGCTGCGTACCTGTGCCAGTCCTTCGGAAAAAACACCCGCGTCTTCGAACTTGGGCATGATGGCCAGTTTGCCGGCCCGGTCGATGTAGCCGAATGCACCGTTGATCTCTACCAGCGCCAGTCCTTCGCCAAAATCGCCGGCCAGATCGAACATGGGTTCTACTGCCAGGCGTCCGTTTTGATCCACCAAACCATACTTGCCGTCGCGAAAAGCCAGCGCCATGCCATCGAAAAACTCGCCGTGGGAATGGCCTTTCACGAATTCGAACTGCGGCTCCAGCAAGATGCGGCCATTGCGGTCGATGAGTCCCCAGCGGCCCTTTTCCGCCACTACAGCTACTTCGTTCTGAAAACTTTGTGCGATATCCCACTGGGCGGGCAACACAAATTTGCCCTGCCGGTCGATAAAGCCCCAGCGCCCGTCGCGGGCAGCCGGCGCCAGCCCCTTGTTGAAATCGCCGGCAGCCTCCAGGGTGGGAGGGATGGAAAATTCACCGTTGACATGAAGAAACCCGGTGCGCTCATTGAAGCGTACGGCCGCCAGTCCCTCGTGAAAATCGCGCGCATCCTCAAACCGGGGTACTATGGCTTCGCGCCCCCGGCGGTCGATAAATCCCCAGGCCTGCACGACCTGCACGCGGGCCAGGTCTTCTTCAAAAGAGCCGATAAAACGATAGGCCCTCCGCAAATAAAGCCGGCCGAGGGCGTCGATCAGCACCCAGCGGTCGTTGAGCCGCACACAGGCGAATCCGTTGTAAAAATCGCCCGCTTCGAGGTATTGCGGCTCGATCTCCACTTCGCCTTCGGCATTGATGAAGCCGTAGTAGCCTTTTTCACGGATTTTGAAAAGCGGTTTTTTCACGGAGCAAATATTGGAATGGGCAGCGAAGGTAAGCGCATGCTCGGGATTTTCATTTACCCCGAACGTCGGCAGCATCGCGCAAACCATTACCCACGAGGTTAAAAGCCAGCACCGTCAGGACGATTGCCAGGGCCGGCGCCAGGGCCATCCAGGGTTTGCCGCCGATGGCATAGCCGTAGTTTTCATTGAGCAAAGTGCCCCACGACGGCGACGGCGGCTGCACGCCGAAACCCAGGTAACTCAGTCCTGACTCCAGCAAGATAGCCGTAGCGAAATTGCCGGCAGCCAGTACCAGCACCGGGCCGATCAAATTGGGCAATACATGCCGCCGGAGAATACGACCGGCGCCCATACCCATGCTGTGCGCGGCCTCAACAAACGGCATTTCGCGCAGCGACAACACCTGGCCGCGCACCAGTCGGGCCACATCCACCCACATCGTGAGGCCAACAGCCAGAAAAATTATACCCACGCCGCGCCCCAGCGCCAGCACGATGGCAAATACCAGGAGCAGGGTAGGGATCGACCAAATGGTGTTGATCAGAAGCATGACCAGATCGTCGGTGCGGCCGCCGAAATAGCCGCCCACCGCGCCGAGAGCGATGCCGATGGTGAGGGAGATAAACACGGCGATCAGTCCCACTGTTAGCGATACGCGAAAGCCCAGCAAAAGGCGGCTCAGGATATCGCGTCCGTATTTGTCGGTGCCCAGCCAGAATGTGCGGGAGAAGACGTAACTGCCGTCGGCACGAGGCGCCAGCTGACTCAACGCTACCCGCTCTTCCGTGGCGCCCGGTCCCCTTCGTTCAAACGTCAGCGAATCGCCCGACGCACTTGCCTTCCCGACCGGCGTCCAGCGGTCGGCAGGCGGCTGACCGGCCCACAGGCGTTCGGGCAGACCGACCGGCTCGGGCGTTCGCGGAAGCCGGAATGCCACAAAATCGCAGCGAACCCCCGGCGCCTGCAGGGCTATTTCCGCGATTTGCCGGTTGGCATCGGGCGTATCGTCGGGCGCGAGGGCGTAGCCGAAAACAGCCAGCAGCACTTCGGCCGCGATCAGCCAAAGAGCGGCATAGGCCGTCCGGTTGCGACGGAAACGCTGCCAGGTTTTGCGGGTTTCGGGGTTCACAGTCCGAGGGCTTTTCCGGCCAGTTTGCCGAGGCCGCCACCGATTTTGGCGCTCATTTTGGCCACGAAGGCATACTGGTTGTATTTGCGTTTGAATTTGGGCCCGAGGTCCATCAGATCGTCGAGGTAGGGCTTTTGCGCGATCCGAACGGCCAGGGAGGCTTTCCCGACCATATCGAGGTTGCTCTGCCAGCGCTCCGCTTCGCCAAGAATCTTGTTCATGGCCGCTTCATTCTGGTCGTGGTATTTCTGAACGTACTTGATGCCCTTGCGCGGGTCGACAAACTTGAGATCTTCGCGAATAAACTGCAGATAGTCTTCGATCAGACCGTCCATTTTTTGTTCCGGCGACATGCTGCTGTTGGCGATCCGGGTCAGGTTGGCCCGGTGCGCAGCCAGCCATTTGTTTTGCTGCCACGACGCGCAGCTGTGGAGGAGGAGCGGGAGGGCGAGGAGGAGGAAAAACCTTTTCATTGATTCGATTGATTCGATTGATTCGATTGATTCGATTGATTCGATTGTCGGGTTCTCAGTGTTTTCCTGATAGTTCCGATAGATGCTACTGTTATAGCGATTAATTCATTGGCTTCTTTATAAAGCGGCACAACATGCGTTCGAAGGTCGGGCGCAAGAGCCACGATAAATTCAAGCCAGAACATGGATTCGTCCAATTCTTCTTCGACAATTTTCAATTTATTGAGAAAGTCTTTTCCGGACTTTCGTCGACAGGCTGCCCTGTAATTGGCTGCCGCAGAAGGAGCAGATCGCACAACCTGGCTTCGAACAGATTTGAACTCAGGGCTATCCGGCAATTGCCTGGTGAGCAAAACGACAGAAACGGCCCAATCTTTCATTCTTCGATTAAGTTCTTCGGCATTCATCGTTTTCATGTTGATTAAGTTTACTACCGTTCAATCGAATCATTCGAATCAATCGAATCATTCGAATCAATAGTCCAATCCCTCAACGTTTCTTCCGCTGCCGCGAATGGCGACATACGGCCTTCGAGGACGGCCGGCTCGAGTGCAGCCAATCGCTGGCGCACAGCGGAGTGGTTGTAAAATGCGCGCAACAGGCCGTCGTGCAGGGCCTCACGGAGCCAGTATTGGGCCTGGCGGCGGCGGTTTTCCGTCCAGCTGCCATTGTCGGTCAATAGTTTGCGGTACGCTTTTGCGGCAGTCCACACTTCGTCGATGCCTTTTTTTTCCTGAGCGCTGCAGGTGAGTACGCGGGGCGTCCAGCCGCTCGCCTGGGCAGGAAACAGGTGGATGGCGTTGCGATACCAGGCCTGTGCCTGTTTGGCCAGTGCGATGCGGTCGTTGTCGGCTTTGTTCACGACCAGCAGGTCGGCCATTTCGACAATACCGCGTTTGATGCCCTGTAATTCGTCGCCGGCGCCGGGCAAGAGGAGCAACAGAAAAAGGTCGGTCATGCTGTGCGCGGCAACTTCCGATTGTCCTACGCCCACGGTTTCCAGCAGGACCGTCGTGTAACCGGCCGCTTCGACGAGCAAGATAGTTTCACGGGTTTTACGCGCCACGCCGCCCAGTGAATCGCCCGACGGAGAGGGCCGGATAAAGGCCCGTTCAGAGACCGACAACTGCTCCATGCGGGTTTTGTCGCCCAGAATACTGCCACCGCTCACAGCGCTGCTGGGATCGATCGCCAGCACAGCGACCCGCTCGCCCTGAACAACGAGATAGGTGCCCAAAGCTTCGATAAAAGTGCTTTTGCCTACTCCCGGCGACCCGGTGATGGCAATCCGGTACGAATCGGCAGGTTTATCCGGCCGCTCCAGCAGACGGCCGATTACCTCCCGCGCGACTGCCTGGTGCTCCGTTTTGCTGTTTTCCACCAGCGTGATCGCCCGACCCAGGACAATTCGGTCGCCGGCCAGGATGCCGTTTACATAAGCGTCGACAGAAAGAGGATTGCGAGGCATGGGTTTAATGTGCTAATGTGCTAATGTGCTAATGAGGTAATGTGCTAATGTGCTAATGAGGTAATGTGCTAATGTGCTAATGGGGTAATGGGGTAATGTGCTAATGGGGTAATGTGCTAATGTGCTAATGGGGTAATGGGGTAATGGGGTCAAATATGCAGACAAGTGGTGTGGATGCGGCGGTTAAAGTTTATTAAGAAAAGGGGACAGTCGGCATTAACCAAAATTCAACTCTTTGATAATCAAATGACTATTTGTTAAATAGGTAATCTGATTTTAATCCAAGGGTTAAAGTTCGTTAATCGGGAGTTGGAAAGGGGCTGACCTATTGCGGCATACCGTCTTGCGGCGTCAATTTGCAGGCGTCGGTGGTGTCCGGCCCGATAGAAACCTCGCGAGCGTCCGGTGCGTGGTGGGTCGGCGCCGCCGATTTTTGTCGTACGGCTGTCGAAAAACCTTCTGTGCAATGGGTTGTTTTGCGTGAAATTATGGCGTTTTTTGCCCGCTATCTTTCGAACAACATGAAAATTCCATTTTTCATCATTTCTCTCGCGCTTCTGCTCGCTGCCTGCCAGTCAGAACAAGCCAATAACAAATCCAGCGCCGTGGCACAGGAAAAGCCTGCTGCAACGGCTCCTGCCGAACGCAAGACCATTGTATTTTTCGGCAACAGCCTGACGGCTGCCTATAACCTTTCCCCGGAACAAGGTTTTCCTGCCCTGATTCAGCGCAAAATCGACTCTTTGCAACTACCCTACCGCTGCGTCAACGCGGGCCTCAGCGGCGAAACAACAGCCGACGGCGCCAACCGCATCAATTGGGTATTGCAGCAGCCGGTTGATATTTTTGTGCTCGAACTCGGCGGCAACGACGCTTTGCGCGGACTGCCGCTCGACGCCTCGAAAAAAAATCTCCAGGACATCATCGGGAAAGTACGGGCAAAATACCCTGCCTGCAAAATCGTTATTGCGGGCATGGAAGCGCCACCCAACCTCGGCGACCGCTATACCAAAGATTTCCGCGCCATGTACCCAACCCTGGCAAAAGCCAATAATGCCGCCCTTATCCCCTTCCTCCTCCAGGGCGTTGGCGGCGAACCCCATCTCAACCTCTCCGACGGCATTCACCCTAATGTGGAAGGCCAGAAGATCGTCGCCGAAAATGTTTGGCGCGTACTGAAAACAGTTTTATAATCAAATTCAGAGGGTACTGTACTATCTATCCTCAATATTCAAATCCTTGCGTACGCTCCGGATGCACTTCGCCTTCTTATGGATTTTGCCGCGCAACTCAATGCCATCAAACAACTGCTCAGCCGGGGAGAACTGGAACAAGCCCTTGGTCTGTTGATCCCCTTGCTCGAACAAAAGGGACCCACGGCAGCTGAATTTACCCAAATTGCCAGGGTCAATCAGGCTGATTTTTTTCGATTAAAATCCGATCAGTTGCGCGGCACTGTATCGGCAGATGATGCCCGGCTCATCACCAATCAACTGACGGCCAGTGCACTCAGCATCGTCAACGATCTGCTCGCAGGACGTACCCAGCCTGGCGGACAAAGCAATGAACCCAGCCGCTCACAAGCCTGGCGCTATTACCTGGCCGGAGGAATTGTTACACTCGCCCTGGCATTGCTGGCCTGGCGTATTTGGGGTGGGAAAGATGAGCAGCCAGACAATGGCTGTCCTGGCTGGGGCAAAAATGCCGGCATGTGTGTCATGGTGCTTCCCTTCAAACACACCGGCGCCGACAAATCGGCCAAACCCGAATTCGAAATCAGCGACGGCCTCAACGACCTCATTCAGGCCAGTCCGGGGATGAAGGCCATTGCCGACGTGCATGAGCGCTACGACATTGATAAAAACTACCCCAACCCCGTCGAAGCCGCCGAAATTGCCCGCAATTGCAACGCGCAGATGATCGTCTGGGGCCGCATCAATCAGTCGGCAGGCAAATCCTACTCGCTCGACGTGCGCTACAAACTGCTCGACGCCGGCGGGGTGCGATATTCCGGCGACACTACCATCAGCCGCCTGTTGACCGTAACCGACGAGGGCCGCTGGATACAGGACGTAGAATCGGTTACACGACTGCTGTATTTCGTGCTGGCCAATCAACTCCGGACGCCCATCGCTGCCAATTTTCAACTTCAAAATAAAGATGCTGAAAAATCAATTCCCGATTCAGCCGGCCTGGTCAGTGCCAGCAAGACAACCGTGGACACCAGCACCGGCCTGACCATGGCCGATTATTACATCCGTACGCAACAAACCCGTGAGGCCCTGGCCGAACTGGACAAAATACTGGACACTTATCCCAATCATCAGGATGCCCTGCTCAAACGCGGCGCCCTGCGGTACGCCATGGGCGATTACCCCGGCGCTGCCAACGACCTCGAAGGCGTGTCGGCTCAAACCCGCTCGACCTTGCCGGCCTTGTATGAAGTGCGCGCCGACGCCTACCTGAAAAGCGGCCAACCCGATAAGGCCGACCATGAATTGGATAAATTGATAAAAGAGTGGACAAAAGACAATACCTGGCTCGACCAGAAAAAACGCGAAGTACGCGACAGCAGTCTGGCGCTGAGTACGCGCCTGGAAAAAATTGAAAAACTGGCCAATCAACGCCCAACCGATAAAAAAGCCCGGCTCGATGCCGCCCGCGCCAGTCTGGGCATCGGTGATGCCGACCGTGCCCTGAGCAATGCCAATAAAGTCATCCGGCAAGACCCCGCCAACGTAGCTGCCATTCAACAGGCCGTAGAAGCGCAATTGATGAAAGGCGATACCGCGGCAGCCCAAAAAACCATACAACAAGCGGAGAAATCCGGAGTGAATGTCAAAAGCATCGATTGGAAACCAGTTGTTCGACCGTTGATCAAGGAGTAGCAGTAGCGCCCTGTAGCGCCGCTGTAGCGCCGACCTCCAGGTCGGCGATGCTACGGGCAGAAATGAACCGCGATTAACTGCCAGTGCCGGAAGCGCTCCTGCTTATCTAGCGATCATGGCATTGGCTTTTAATCGCGGGGTGTTTCTTCTCTCAACTGCGCCGACCTGGAGGTCGGCGCTACAG
>JADZFP010000575.1 GCA_020849825.1 Saprospiraceae bacterium | reverse complement strand
GAACACCGTGACCACTTACGGTGAGATCGTTTTTTCACCCGACGGCTCCAGTCTGGCGCGCTTTGACGCAAAAGACGACCTCTTCCTCTTCGACTTCGACCGTTGCACCGGTATGCTCTCCAACCCGTTACACATCCCGATTACGGACGATTCGGATAATGAAAATTACGCCGGCCTAGCCTTCTCCGCCGATGGCCGCTACCTCTACGCCGCCGAAGTCAAACGCCTGCTCCAGTTCGATATGCAAGCCGCCGACATCGCAGCCAGTCAAACCCTGGTAGCCGAGCGCATTCTGAACCCCGATTGCGCCCTGGGGCAAGGAATCGTTTTTCTTGAACTCGCCCCCGACGGCCGCATCTACTGCCGCCCGCCTAACGGCCAACGTTGTATGCACCGCCTCGCCCAACCCGAACTGCCCGGCCCGGCCGCACAACTCGAACAATATTACTACAGGTTCGATTTCGCTTACAAAAACCTGCCCCATTTCCCCAACTTCCGCCTCGGCCCCCTCGACGGCTCGCCCTGCGATACCCTGGGCCTCGACAACCACCCCCTGGCCAACTGGCGCTACGACCGCACGGGCGGCCTCGGCGTCGATTTTACCTCGGTGTCGTGGTACGAACCCACGCTCTGGCAGTGGGATTTCGGCGACCCCCCGAGCGGCGCGGCCAACAACAGCGCCGAGCGAAACCCGCAGCACACGTTCTCGGCCCCCGGCGCTTACGAGGTGTGCCTCACCGTGAGCAACGCGTACGGCTCGGATACGAAGTGTAAAACGGTGTGGGTGCTGGCGACGGGGGCGGGGGAGCCAAAGGAAGGCGTGGAAGCGGCGCGGGTGTATCCGAATCCGACTACCGGCCTCGTCTTCTTTACAAATGTCGAAGCAGGCGCAATAGCGGAAGTGTATAACCAGTTGGGACAGTTGCAATTACGCCAAAACCTGACAGATGCCCGACTTGATCTGGGACTGCTTCCCAACGGCGTCTATGTCGTTCGCCTGATCCGGGAGGGGCAGGCGCCCGTTACGCGGAGCGTAGTGTTGAATAAAAACTAATCTATTACGGGGGCATTCCAGATTGTCGCTCAATCTGCAATACACCCAGGGCGCGTGTTATAAGTTGTGAATTGTACGAAAAAAATGACCGCCGTATCACTTGACTATTACATTTTTTCTTCCTTACCTTTACCCCCGTTATGAATATCGCAACTATTCAACTGCACCATCGCCATCATTTGCCCCCTGGCAAGTGAGTGGTCGTGCATGTTGAATCGCCGAGCGATTTTTTGCAAACCGGCTTGCCGAATACACCCGCGGCAAGCCGGTTTTTTTATGCCTGTCTGCCGCGAAGCAAGCGCCAAACCATGATAAATGCTTCGCCTCGCCATTCAAAAATCCGGCCGTTTGTCCGACGATTCCGCTGCGCTGCTGCGCAATGCCGGTATCGTTTTTGGCAACGGCTCCAGTCGACTGCTCCGTTCAGCAGCGTCCAATTTCCCCCTCGAACTGCTCTTTTTACGCGACGACGATATTCCCGAGTACGTCGAAGAGGGTGTCGTCGATGTCGGTATCGTCGGTGAAAATGTCGCTTTGGAAAAAGGTAAATCCGTACAAACCATCGAACGCCTGGGCTTCGGGCGCTGCAGGCTCAGCCTGGCCCTGCCCAAAAATGCCGCTTTCCAGGGCCTGAGCGACCTGAACGGCAAACGCATCGCCACCAGCTATGTGCGCGTTTTGCAGCAATATCTTGACCAAAATGGTATTCGGGCCGACATCCACGAGATCAGTGGCGCCGTGGAGATTACCCCCTCCCTGGGCCTCGCCCACGCAATTTGCGACCTGGTCAGCACCGGCAGCACCGTGCTGGCCAATGGTTTGCGCGAAGTGGCCACCGTACGCGAATCGGAAGCTTTGCTGAGTGCCACGCCCGCGCTGGCGCCGGAAAAACAGGACATACTCGACCGCCTGCTGTTCCGCCTGCGCACCAACCGCAATGCCAAACGCCACCGCTACATCCTGCTCAACGCGCCCAACGACCGCCTCGAAACCATCGCAGCCCTCATTCCCGGAATGAAAAGTCCGACAGTATTGCCTTTGGCCGAACCGGGCTGGAGCAGCCTGCACAGCGTCATTTCGGAAGAGGTGTTCTGGGACGTGCTCGAACAACTGAAAGCCGCCGGCGCCGAAGGTATTCTTGTGGCGCCTTTGGAAAGAATGATCGTTTAAATAACTGGAAACATGGAAGTTATTCAAAATTCGGACTGGAGGCGCGCAGCGGAGATACTTGCCCGGCCTGCCGGCGACCTGTCAGATTTCCGCCGGCAGGTCGCCCCCTTGCTCGATGCGGTTCGTACAGACGGCGATAAGGCCGTTCACGCGTTGGCCGAGCGTTTTGACGGGGTTTATCCACAACCGGTTGAGGCCACGACTGCGGAGTTCGACGCCGCCGAAAGTGTCTTGAGCGCAGAACTGAAAAATGCCGTCTTGCGGGCGTACGCCAACCTGCTCGCTTTTCACGAAGCCCAAAAAGAACCTGTTCGGGTTGTTGAAACCCAAACCGGCGTTTTTTGCTGGCGAAAAAGTGTGCCGATCGACAAAGTTGGTCTTTACGTCCCGGGCGGCACCGCACCGCTTTTTTCCACCGTGCTGATGCTGGGCGTGCCCGCGCAAATAGCCGCCTGTCGCGAAATCGTTCTTTGTACGCCGCCCCGCCGCGACGGCTCGGTACATCCCGCCGTCCTGTTTGCAGCCCGGTTGTGCGGCATTCGGCGGGTGTTCAAAATCGGGGGCGCGCAGGCCATTGCAGCCATGGCCTATGGAACCGAAACCGTGCCGGCTGTGTGGAAAATTTTTGGTCCGGGCAATCCCTGGGTAACGGCCGCCAAACAGCTCGTCGGCCTCGACGGCGTGGCGGTCGATCTGCCGGCCGGACCCTCCGAACTGGCGGTTATCGCCGACGCCTCTGCCGATCCGGCATTTGTCGCCGCCGACTTGCTGAGCCAGGCCGAACACGGTACCGGAAGCCAGGTCGTGCTGTTTACCCCCGAAGAAGGTCTGATCAAGGCTGTTCAACAGGAACTCGAACGCCAACTGGCCGTTTTGCCGCGCCGGACATTTGCCGAAGGCGCACTTTCCGCCAGCCGGGCAGTTTTGGTGAATCACCTGGATGAAGCCATGGATTGGGCCAATGCCTACGCGCCCGAACACCTCATTCTGCATGTGCAAAACCCGGAGTATTGGGCAGAAAAAGTGCGCAATGCCGGTTCGGTTTTTCTGGGTGGACTGACGCCCGAAAGCGCCGGCGACTACGCCTCGGGCACCAATCACACCCTGCCCACGGGCGGCTGGGCAAGGGCTGCTGCCGGCGTGTCGCTCGACAGTTTTGTCAAAAAAATCACTTTTCAAAAAATCGACCCGCAGGGATTGCAAGACCTGGGGTCTGCCATCACTGAAATGGCGCGCGCCGAAGGCCTGGAAGCGCATGCCCGGGCCGTCGATATCCGTTTGCAAAAAATCAAATTGCCATGAGTGCCCGTAACGATCTCGAACGACTGGTGCGTCCCAACATCCTGGCCCTGGCGCCTTATCGCTCGGCGCGCGACGAGTTTCAGGGCCTCGCGCCGGCCTCCGTATTTCTCGATGCCAATGAAAACAGCCTCGGCAGCCCGCTGGATGAGGATTTCAGCCGGTATCCCGATCCGTACCAGCGACCCTTGAAGGAGGCCCTGGCCCGTCGAAAGGGGCTTTCGCCCGAGCAGATTTTTATGGGCAACGGCTCCGACGAGGCCATCGATTTGTTGCTGCGCGCTTTTTGCGAACCCCGGCTGGACAATATCGTGATCCTGCCGCCGACCTACGGGATGTACGCCGTTCAGGCCGCCGTTCAGGACGTAGAAGTGCGCCGGGCGCTCCTGCACGCCGATTTTTCGCCCGACCCGGAGGCGGTGTTCCGGGTGACCGACGAACGATCCAAACTGCTGTTTCTCTGTTCGCCCAACAACCCGACCGGCAACTGCCTGCCGGAAAGTTTTTTGATCGCCATGCTGGAGCAATTCCCGGGGCTGGTGGTGGTCGACGAAGCGTACATCGATTTTTCGGAGCAGCCGTCTGTCTTGTCTTTTTTGGAAAAATACCCCCGGCTGGTTGTGTTGCAAACCTTCTCCAAGGCCTGGGGCCTGGCGGCACTCCGGGTTGGTATGGCTTATGCCAATCCATTTATTATCAATATTTTAAACAAAATAAAATACCCCTACAACCTGAACGTATCGAGTACCCGCCTGGCATTGCAGGCACTCGACCGGGCCGACGAAGTGCAGGCCGGGATCGGGTTGTTGCGCGCCGAACGCGCGCGGCTTGCCTGGGCCTTGTCGGCGCTGCCGCAAGTGCGGGAGGTATTTCCCAGTGAAGCCAATTTTCTGCTCGTCCGGACCACTGATGCCGACCGAATCTACGCTGCGTTGTGCGCAGAAGGGATTGTGGTGCGCAACCGGACCCGCGAACTGCACTGCGAGAATTGCCTGCGCATCACCGTTGGCAGCCCTGCCGACAACGACCGCCTGATTGCCGCTTTGCAAAATCTGAACGACGCATGACCATGAAAAAACTGCTTTTTATCGACCGCGACGGCACCATTATCGTCGAGCCGCAACCCGACCAGCAGGTTGATTCGCTGGAAAAACTGGAGTTTTTGCCCGGCGCAATCACCGCATTGGCCCGCATCGCCCGTGAAACCGATTTCGAACTCGTACTGGTAACCAATCAGGATGGGCTGGGCACCGCTTCATTTCCCGAAAATACCTTTTGGCCGGCACAGGAAAAAATGCTCAAAACGCTTGAAAATGAAGGTGTAAGGTTCCGGACAGTACACATCGACCGTTCGTTTGCGCACGAGGGCCTGCCCACCCGAAAGCCCGGAACGGCCATGCTCACGGAATACCTCGACGGCGGTTTTGACCTGGCTCAGTCCTACGTCATCGGCGAACGGCTGACGGACGTGCAACTGGCTAAAAACCTCGGGGCGAAGTCAATTTTTATCCAGAACCCCGATAATCCAGCCGATATTGAAGACGAGATAGCCCTGGTTGCCAGCCACTGGGAGCAAATCGCCGAATTTTTACGCCGCCCGCCCCGGCGGGTAGTTCACCGGCGCAGCACCCGCGAGACCGATATTCAAATCGATCTCAACCTCGATGGTAGCGGCCAAAGCGATATTCGGACCGGATTGGGCTTTTTCGACCATATGCTCGATCAACTGGCACGGCACGGCGGGCTTGATCTCTATTTGCACACACGGGGCGATTTGCACGTCGATGAGCACCACACGGTGGAAGATACCGCCCTTGCGCTTGGGGAGGCCCTGGCTTTGGCTTTGGGCGACAAACGCGGTCTGGCGCGCTACGGTTTTGTGCTGCCCATGGACGACGCGCTGGCCCAGGTCGCCGTCGATCTCGGTGGCCGGCCCTGGCTGGTCTGGAAAGCTGAATTCCGGCGAGAACGCATCGGCGACGTACCGACCGAGTTGTTTTTTCACTTTTTCAAATCCTTTTCCGATGCCGCGCGTTGCAACTTGAACATTCAGTGTGAGGGCGACAACGAGCACCACAAGATCGAGGCGATTTTCAAAGCGTTTGCCCGTGCTATGCGTATGGCCCTTTTACGCGACCCCGATCGAAACGAACTGCCCACGACCAAAGGTTTATTATAAAATACCATGACAGCCATTCTGAAATACAACGCCGGCAACGTGCAATCGGTCCTGTTTGCTCTCGAACGCCTGGGAGAAAAGGCCGTATGGACCGACGATCCGCATTTGCTGGAAACAGCCGATCGGGTGATTTTTCCCGGGGTAGGGGAGGCTTCGTCGGCGATGGCTTACCTGCGGGAGCGCGGCCTCGATCGGCTGATCGTGTCGCTGCAGCAGCCCGTTTTGGGAATTTGCCTTGGTTTGCAATTGTTTTGTCGCCATTCGGAAGAGGGCGACACGGATTGCCTGGGTATTTTTGACACGCCCGTGCGCCGTTTTTCGGGCCGGGGCGGATTGAAAGTGCCGCACATGGGCTGGAACACGCTCGGCGATCTGAAAGGTCCGTTATTTGAGGGCATTTCAACCGGGAGTTATGCCTACTTTGTGCACAGTTTTTATGCCGAAAACTGCACTTTAACGAATGCGCACTGCGACTATGGTGAAAGCTTCAGTGCCGCTTTGCAACGCGACAATTTTTTTGCCGTACAATTTCACCCTGAACGATCCGGTGCGGTCGGCCAGCGCATTTTGTCCAATTTTTTACTTCTTTAACCAGTAATATCCGCCACTACAATGCAAATTATTCCCTCGTTTGATCTCATGGACGGCCGCCTGGTGCGCCTCCACCAGGGTGATTTCGATCAAAAAACCGAATACCCGGCCGATCCGCTCGAACTGGCACGCGAACTCGAAGACGCCGGCATACGACGCCTGCACATGGTCGACCTTGATGGCGCACGATCGGGTAAGCCCGCCAATCTGCACATCCTCGAACAACTGGCGGCCCGTACGCGTCTGATGATCGATTACGGCGGCGGCCTGCGTTCGATCCCCAACCTGCGACAGGTATGGGATGCCGGGGCGGCCATGTTTTCCGTGGGCAGTGTGGCGGTGGTGGCGCCCGACGAGTTTCGCGCCTGGGTCGAGCGGTTCGGTCCGGAACGTTTTCTGGTTGGCGCCGATGTACGCGACCGTATGATTGCCGTACACGGATGGGTGCAGCAAACTTCGCTGGGCCTGTTCGATTTTATCGAACGCCTGCGCAACCTCGGTATCCGGCAGGTTTCGGTGACCGATATCGCCCGCGACGGCTCGCTGGGCGGGCCCGGGCTTGAATTGTACCGCGACATCATGCGCCAGTTTCCCGAACTCGAACTGGTGGCCAGCGGCGGGGTGAGCAGCGTGGCCGATCTGGAAGACCTGCAGGCGCTGGGCTGTGCGGGCGCCATCGTGGGCAAGGCCTTTTTTGAAGGGAAAATATCCCTGAAGTACTTCCGGGTGTTCTCCCAAACCTGATCCGTAGCCTCTATGCTGGCAAAAAGAATCATTCCCTGTCTCGACGTCAAGAACGGCCAGACAGTCAAAGGCGTGCGTTTCGAAGACCTTCGCCATGCCGGCGACCCGGTCGAACTGGCCGCGGCCTATGCCCGTCAGGGCGCCGACGAACTGGTCTTTCTCGACATTACGGCGACCCACGAAGGCCGCGACACCTTTGCCGACCTCGTGCGGCATGTGGCGCAGGTGCTCGACATCCCGTTCACGGTTGGCGGTGGTATAGGCTCCGTGGAGCAGGCGGCGCGGCTGTTGCAGGCTGGAGCCGACAAGGTGAGCGTCAATTCGGCCGCGGTGCGCCGCCCCGAACTGATCGATGAAATGGCCCGTGAAATGGGCAGTCAGTGTGTTGTACTGGCTGTCGATGTACGCCCCGATCCGGCCGGTGTCTGGCGCGTCTGGCTCAACGGCGGACGCATACCGACCGAACTCGATGCGCTGAATTGGATACGCGAGGCGGCCGACCGGGGTGCGGGCGAAATATTGCTCACCTCGATGCTGCACGACGGCACCAAGGGCGGGTTTGCCCTCGAACTGACCCGCTCGGTTTCGGAAGCCGTGTCTGTACCCGTAATCGCATCGGGGGGCGCCGGCGCGATGCAGCATTTTTACGACGTTTTCACCGCGGGCGGCGCCGATGCAGCGCTGGCGGCTAGTGTGTTTCATTTTGGTGAAATTCCGATTCCCGAACTCAAATCCTATTTGAACGAACATGGCATTCCAGTCCGAAACAGCTTTGTTGCAACCTGACTTTGACAAAATGCCCGACGGCCTGCTGCCGGCTGTGGTGCAGGACGCTGCCAGCGGCCGCGTGCTCATGCTGGGTTATATGAATGCCGAAGCGCTGGCTCAAACCCAGTCCAGCGGGCTGGCGACTTTTTTCAGCCGGTCCAGGCAAAAATTGTGGACCAAAGGTGAAACCTCGGGCCATGTATTGCGCGTCCAATCGATATTGCTCGACTGCGACCGCGACGCTTTGCTGGTCAAAGTCGAGCCGGAAGGCCCCGTTTGTCACACCGGTGCGGATACTTGCTGGGGGGAGAAGAACGAAGCGGCACGCTTTTTGGAAAAGCTGGAACAAATTATCCACATGCGCCGCGACTCGGCCGAACCGGGTTCCTCCTACACGGCGCAGTTGATAGCCAGGGGAATTCCCAAAATCGCACAAAAAGTGGGCGAAGAAGCCGTGGAAACGGTGATCGAAGCCCTCCGCGACGACCGGGAGCGATTGCTGAATGAAAGTGCCGACCTGATGTACCATTTACTGGTACTGCTGGCCGCCAAAAACATCCGGCTCGAAGAGGTTGAAAGTGTGTTGCAGGAACGTCACCGATAAATTGTCGGCTGTTTGCCAAAATTCGATTACATCTGCGGAATAAAAATTTTGCTGTTTCGTTAAAGTGACCAAGCGAACCGACAAACGTTTTGTAGAGGAAAGATTTTTTTGTCAAAAATTCGTCAGCCTCTTGTCCGGCGTTACTTTGGCTACTACCTTTGCGCAGAATTAAATTTTACCATCCTGTTAAAATTAACCTTGGCTATCGGATTTATTTTACTTATTTAGACTTTATCAAAATTTTATCGTTTAATAATTTAAATCCGATTTCCATGAACGCCAGGGCAATCTTCACCGCCATTTTCCTGTTCACCGTGCTCGGCGCCGCCGTTGCACAAAGTCGCTACCAAATGGGTTTCACCATTGGCAGCAATTACTCTTCGCTCCGCTCGGATTTGTTCACCACTTCTTCCGGCCGATTGGGTGTAGCCGCGGGCTGCACGTTTTCGCTGGGTTTTGGCGATCGTTTCGAACTGAACCCCGAGATCATTTTTACGCAAAAAGGCGCCAGTGCCAAAGCCGTCTACTTCCGTCCGGAAGAACCTGCCGACCAGCGCACGTACGACTTTTACTACAATACCTTCGAAGCCGGGCTTTTTGCCGGTTACCAGCCGAGCGCCACGGTTCCGGTGCGCATCCAGGCAGGCGGCTTCTTCGGCACCCACTTTCACACGCTGAACAAAAACAACCGCGATGTGATGTTGGGCGACTATGAAAACATCAACAACGCCACGCCGGCGTACCAACTCAACGATGCTTTTTCCGGCGTCGATTTTGGTCCGGCGATCGGTATCAGCGCCGGTGAAGGCCGCTTCCGTGCCAACGCCCGCTACTATTTCGGAGCAGCCAACCTGTACAACAACCTCGATTTTGTAGAAGGCGGCCACCGCATCCGCACCAATTCGCTTCGCCTCACGCTGACTTATTTCCTGAAATAAGCAGTCTGGAAAGATATTAAAGACAAAAACCGGCCCCCCGGCCGGTCCACATCTTTAAACCGCACACCCGTAGTTTGAGTAATTGAAAAGCCGGCGTCCGAAGGGATGACCGGCTTTTTACTTTTTGGGGGTTGATTTTTTGGGGTTGATAAGGGTTGATAAGGTTTATGGGGTTTATAAAAGGAGGGTGGATGCTCTCGGGGTGGATGTTCAGTTTGGGGAAGGGTGTGTTTTGTGATGTTTATAAAAATAAAAAGAGGTTGTCTCACAAGTCTGTGCACACAGGAACCCTGGCGAATAAAGTTTCACGCAAAGCCGCAAAGGCCGCCAAGGAGCAAATCCTTTGCGCGCTTTGCGACTTTGCGTGAAATAATATTTCTACGATCTT
>JADZFP010000574.1 GCA_020849825.1 Saprospiraceae bacterium | reverse complement strand
GGGTTGTTCAGCCTTTTTTGATGGCTCAAATACGTTGATACCAGTTTGATCCCAAGGACGGTAATATTGGAGGCGGGGCTGTTGGGCAAGAGCCCAGGTAGCACTGAACAGCAGTGCGAGAACAGATACTAAAAGTCCGTTTTTCATAATCAAAAGAAAATTTTAGAATTGAATGAATTTCATGTTGTTTGTCAGTGTATAAATTCCACTGCTCGTTGTCAATTATTTACCAGATAGGAGTATATAGTAATTCAGAGAGATACGGAAAAACTTCAATCTTCAACTTTTTCAAAGCTTCAGCGTGTACTTCTATTTCCCGGAGCAAAATTTTTATCTGTAACCCATTCCGGATATGTGTGTCCGATAAGATATTCTCTATACATGATTTCATATCTGGCAATATTTCATGTTCGTAAACTGAGAAAGCATGGCGCAACAAATCGAGTCTGTGCCAAGAATCCGGCTTGCAGTTATCCATCCCCATATTCAATAAGGAATGAAAAAAAGTTGCTTCGAGTTGCCAATAATGCAGTTCTTCCTGCCAGTGGGCAAGCAGGTCAATTTGTGAAGATTGCCTCGATAAATCCGCCCAAGGTTCGATGGCGAAGAACGCCGCCTTCATTTTTCGATAGCGACGCGGGTGTCGTGCCGAAGAAGCGTAGTCGGAGAATTGCAATACCGCTTTCATGTTTCAAAATGTATCTTGTTGAAAGCCTTTGCCGCTTAGTTGTTATCTGCCGGCAGCCGCTTTTTCTGTTTAGGAAAAATAATGCCTGAGTATTTTCACGACGTCAGTATTAAAAGATTGGGTGCGGCGGAGTGGAGAAATTCTTTAGCATAGTCCAGCTCGCCGGCGGAATCGGCAAATATTGAAAGCAACAAGTCTCTTCGGTTGATTGACGTACCCAACGGCGCATAGAAATATACCCCTGCGCCCGGCGCCCTTGGCGCTCCGGCAAGTTTGGCCAAACGGGCAAGCAGGCGATTGTCGATATTTTCGACCCGGCCGGCTCTGTCGCTCAACCAATCGTAGCGGAATTGCGCGCGCATAGGCTCTTTCAGTGCCCCCTGTGCCTGGCATATCGCCACGAACTTTTCGAAAGCCTTTCCACTTTCCAACAATTGGGTAGCTGACCGCAACCCTTCGCCTGCTTTGCAATGCCCCGACATTTCCAATAAGTACACGGCCAGATTCAGCGCGCGCTGTTTCAAATCTTCCGGGGCATAGCGGTCGTTTCGCAACACGGCAAGCACATCCAACGCCTCCAGTGCCGGACCAATCCCCACGCCGACCGGTTGTGTGCCGTCGGTGATGACCGTCTTTACGCGCAAGCCGATGGCTTGGCCGACTGTCTCAAAACGGGTGGCGAGATTTTGGGCATCTTCTGCCGTTCGCACCTTGGCGGTTGTGCCAACCGGAATGTCTATGACTACATGCGTGGAACCGGCGGCGGCTTTTTTAGACAGTACGGAAGCAATCATCTGGCCTTCGCTATCGATATCGAGGGCTTTTTCCACGGAGATGATGACATCGTCCGCCGGGCTTAACTGCATGGCGCCACCCCAGGCAAAACATCCGCCTTCTTTTTCTACCACTTTGCGCATTTCACTAAGTGTCAAGTCAACCCGTGTAAGGGTTTCCATCGTGTCGGCCGTGCCTGCCGGGGAAGTGATGGCGCGGGACGATGTTTTGGGGATGGTCAGCCCGGCTGCCGCCACGATGCCGACTACGATGGGTGTGGTACGATTGCCGGGCAAACCGCCAATACAGTGTTTATCCAGTACAATGGGCTTATTCCAATACAACTTTTCACCTTTTTTAATCATCGCTCTGGTGAGGCCGACGATTTCTGCATCAGACAGGTTTTTATCGGAACAAGCTGTGATGAAAGCCGCGAGCTCGACGTTGGAATAACGCCCGTCGGCAATGTCGTCCACGATAGCTTCTAAAGCCGTATTTTCGAGCGCATGGCCGTACATTTTTGATCGGACAAACTTGAAGGACTCTATTGGTTTCAAATGCCCGACCTGGATCAGGCAGCCTTCCTGCACTTGCAAACGCCGCAAAGCCTCGTTGGATAGTCCGGCTTCGCCGTGACCGACTAAATCGGATACCACATTCAGGGTGGCGATGATGCTCCGTTCACCGTAATAGACGACGATTCGGGTAAGCGCGGAAAATCCCTCGGATTTACACACCGGACAGTCGGATCGCATGTAAATAATGTTTTCCCGATAGGTGTCGATTTTAACCGGCCGTACCATGAGGCTGCGATATGGCAAATGACGGCTTTGTTCCAAATCGTTCAGACGACGCCCTTGGTCGGCTATTTCATTTTCTATTGCAATGGCTGATTTGCTTTTCATAATAAAGAAGTTTTAATGCCCAACTTTACAAGTTAAACAAGATCATTTCTTCGTCTTCTCTGGCTATTTGGGTCGTGATATGCAGGTCCTGTTCGATTTTGGCCCGGAATGTTTCCTGCGCCTGACTTTCCCCGTGTACGAGGATCACTTTTTGTACCGATTGCCCCATTTGACCGAGCCATTGCAGCAGTTCGGACTGGTCGGCGTGGCCCGACAAGCCGGAGATTTCCTCGACACTGGCTTTCACCGGTACGAATTGGCCGTGGATTTTTAGTTCCGGCTCGCCGTTTTTTAAGCGTCGTCCCCGTGTACCTTCGGCTTGGTAGCCGATCAGCAGGATGGCGTTATTCGGGTCGGGCGCCAGGTATTTTAAATATTCGAGTACCCGCCCGCCCGTAAGCATCCCGCTGGCTGAGATGACGATTTTGGGCCCTTGTGTGGAGATGATTTTTTTGGTTTGGCGAAAATCCCGATTAATGACCACGTCGTTGCATACGCTCATGCACTCGTCGTGTTTGAGTTTATGCCAGTGGGTGTGCCGGCAAAGGATTTGGGTCGCATCGGCAGCCATAGGGCTGTCAAGAAAAACGGGCAGGCTGGCAGGTATTCGTTGTTCGGTTTTGAGCGTATTGACGAGATGCATGATTTCCTGCGCACGTCCCACGGCGAAACTAGGAATGATGAGGCTGCCATGTCGATGAGTCACCCGGTTGATGACATCGGCTAATTCGTCCAGAGGGTCGTTGTCACCGTGCAACCGGTCGCCGTAGGTGGATTCCATGACGACGATATCCGCTTCGGGAATAGAAGAGGGGGGGAGCAAGAATCGGGATTCGTAACGGCCAACATCACCGGAAAAAACGATGGTTTTGCCGTTGCAACTCATTACAACGGAGGCCGCACCGAGGATATGCCCGTTTTTGCGGAAATGAAAACTGACATTGGGTGAAAGGCGGTACTCGATGCTATGTTCGACGGTTTCAAACAGGGGCATTGCCTTGTCCACATCCTTTTCATCGTAAAGCGGCAGAGCGGGTTTGTGTTTGGAGAAACCCATTCGGTTGGCCCGCTCGGCATCTTCCACCTGTATT
>JADZFP010000573.1 GCA_020849825.1 Saprospiraceae bacterium | reverse complement strand
TTGCAAAAACGGCCGAAGGCAAAACGGGACCTTAACAAAGACTGTTTCGGCCCTCAAAATTTTTAACAACCGCGCAAAAAACGGACGAAATCAAGCAACCCGTCGAAGCGGTAATCCACCTGCATCTCCGCCAGAATTTCTGCTTCCTCATATTTGCCCGCAATCAGGACCGTCTTCATCCCGAGGTTTTGCCCAAACACCATGTCGGAGGCCGAGTCGCCCACCATCCAGGAGCGGGAAAAGTCAATGTCGGGAAACTGAATTTTCGCCTGCATAGCCATGCCCGTTGCAGGCTTGCGGCAATCGCAGGCCGCTTCGCGCCGGTGGGGGCAATAATACACCGCGTCGATGCGGCCCCCGGCTTCGCCGATCTGGTCGAGCATGAGCTGATGTATCACCGCCAGGTCTTCTTCGCTCATCAGCCCCTTCCCCACCCCGGCCTGGTTGGTGACCACCACGATGCGGTCGAACATCGTGTTCAGCTGCACCAATGCCGCGGCGACACCGGGCAACAGGGCCCATTCGGAGGGCTTGTTGACGTAATCCATCGGGGGGCGAACATTGATGACGCCGTCGCGGTCGAGGAAGAGAGCCATGTTGAGGAGGATTTGAGGATGCGAGGAACTGAGGATGCGAGCGGTAAAAATCGGGAAAGGGAACTGGAAAGTCGCGACAAAAATCGATGTTGAAACATTTATCTCGCCCTTGTTGTTAAAGGCCGCACAACAGGATGAATTGTTGTCGACCAATCAAACTTCACATGCACATCACCATTTTATCGGCCAGTACCCGGCTCAACCGGCAGTCGCATCGCGTCGCTCTGGCGCTGAAACAATTCATTGAAGCGCAGGGCGAACACAGTGCGGAGATTCTCGATCTGGCGGCATACCGTTTCCCGGTTTTGGAAGAAGTATTGCACCGTCACCCTGCGCCGCCCGAGGGGCTGGCCGAGTTTGCCGACAAGGTGCGCCGCTCCGACGCCCATATTTTCGTGTCGCCGGAATACAACGGCAGTTACACCGCCGCCCTCAAAAACGCCGTCGATTACCTGAAAGAAGGCGAATTTTCAAAAAAAGTGATCGGTATTGCGACGGCGACCACCGGTATGCTCGGCGGTATTCGCGCGGCCCTGGCCATGCAGCAACTGGTACTCGCCATTTCGGGCATTCCCATTCCGCAAATGCTGACCGTGGGCAATCTGCCCCAGCGTTTTGACGAAAACGGCGCTTTGCTCGATCCTGTATTTGAAAAAAACATGCGCAACTTCCTCCATCACTTTCTGTGGCTGGCCGAAGCCGTGGTGCGGAAAAAGGAAGAGAAACTGGTGATGAACTAAGCGCCTCTGCCGCACTCAAAAATCGGTACCCAAGGCTACGTGAAAAATCGGTTTTTGCACAACCCTGGTCTCTATGCCCCAGCCATAATCGGCGCGGAGGTACATCCCGAACAACAGCGTGCGAACGCCTACGCCATAGCCGGCCACCAGCGGATCACGGAAATAGTTGACCGTTACCGAAACCGTCGGCGGATTGGTGAACGTCACCGTATTGAGCGGATTGTCGCCGGCATACGGGTCGCGACCAAACCAGGCTGTACCGGCATCGAAGAACCCAACCAGCTGGAAATTGCGCCAGAAAGGCCCTAAAATGGGCTTTTGCGACAAATATTTAAAAATCGGCACACGCAGCTCCGCATTCAGCAAAGCGAAAGAATTGCCATTTCGGATATTTTGTTTGAACCCGCGCAGATTGGCCGCCAGGGTTTGATAGGCAAAGTCGCCCGTTTGCGGCACCGGAATGGCGTTGTTGAACTGCGGAAAAATCCAGTTGTCGACGCCGCCGAGGTAATAAAGTATCTTTTCAGAGCCAAACGTAGTACCGCCGGCCAGCCGCAGGGCGAGCACGGAGCGCCGATCGATCATCTGGTAGTGGCGGGCATCGAGCCCGATCACGGTCATAAAGCCGCTGTTGAATTTAAGGCTCCACTCCGGCTGGGTATTGAATTCAAAACGCTTGACGGCTTCGACGAACACCTTGGCGCGGGTGCCCGTGCGCAGGTTCATATCCACCTCCACCGTATTGTCGTACACGGCAGAGAGCCTGAAAGCGGCGCGTTGTTCGGCCAGGTCGGGCCGGTTGAGCGTCGTTTGGTCGCTGGTGAGGGTGACGGCTTTGTCTTGCCGCAGGGTAAAGGTGCCGCGCAGGCTGAAAAACACGTCGAGTGGATAACGCACTTCGTACTGTCCGAGCAAGGTATTGGTCCGCACCTGATACGGTTGCGGGATGCCGCCCACCTGCGGATTATCCACGGTATTGACGATGCTTTTGCGGTAAATGGCGATCCGGCGGTCGAGGCGGCGCTTTTTGTTGTCGAACCACAGGTAGTATTCCGTGCCGTTGAACGTCGTGGGCAGGCGGAAGCCGGCTTCGATCACATAGTCTTCGAGCAGGTCTTTAAAATTGGCGCGCAGCAAAATACCCGGCGGCGGCGTCCGGAATCCGTCGGGCGAGCCGGCGTAGCTGTCGAGCCCTTCAAACAGCAGGTTGTTGTCGAGGTCGGTTGAAATGTAATCGGTGCGGAATTTCAGGCGATACGGCACAATCTGGGCCGGATTGAAGCGGAGAATCGATTGCCCCCGGCCAAATTCGACCCTGGGTCTCGGGGCGATTTCGGGAGAGGGCTCCATCGAATCCGGCTGCAAGTCTCGTTTCGGAGCGGGGGCATCCGCCACGGGTTTCTCCGCTTTGGGCGGTGCGGGGGCCGGGGCTTCGAGATAATCCGGCACCTGAAACAACCAGCCTTGCGGTACGGCACGCAGGGTGTCGGGAGCGGGCACGGGTTCGGCAGGCTGGGGAGTTGGCTGTTCCTGGGCCGACATATCGTCCAATACCGGTTGGGCGGGCACCGGCAGCCCTTCGGCCCGGAGGCGCAATTCGCGGAAACGGGTGATACCGGCGGGCTGACTCGGCGCCGGGTCATTTTTCCGGGAATAAAAAAACAGGGTCTTTCCATCGCGAAAAACACTTTCCACGAGGCGGCCCGTTCGGAACGAAATATGCTGTTCCGCGATGTTGCGGTCGTAATTGGTTTGATTGTAAGTCAGCGGCCTTTTTTTCAGCACGGGGAAAAAGCGGATGCTGTCGATCAGGGCCGAATCCACGTTTTTGAGCACGGTATCGAGCGGGGCGAGAAAGACCTGGATGCGCTCGGGCGCCCATTCACCGGGCCTTTTATCGGCCCAGGCGCTCACTTCGGCGCCCTCTTTCAGGTAAATAACCGCCTTGTGGTAAGCGGTGTACTCTTCCAGATAACCGGCCTGGCGGTTGTTGATCCCGCTGACATCGGACAGGTAGGTAAAGTGCGTGCTGTCGGCGCCGACCGGGGCACGTTCATTGGCATACGGGGTATTGGTCAGGCGGATCAGTTCGGGCGAGCGGCTTTCGAGATCGAACCAGAAAACGTCGAAGTTGCCCACCGGAAGGATGGTGTCGAGGCGCTGGTTGGAAAGGGTGTCGCCCAGTCGGTTGCTGGCAAAAAGCACGCCCTTTCGGCCGTCGAGCACGGTGACAGTGGCATCGAGGTCGTCCCAAAAATCCTGGGTGAGGCGTTCGGTTTGCCGGTTCATGGTATGATAAATGAACAGGTCGCCATAGCCCCGCGAGGAGGCCGACATCACCAGATCGACGGGATTGATATAGTCGATACTGAACACCCGCTGATATTCCCGGGAGAGGAGCGATTTTTCTTTTTTGCCGGTTTCGAGGTCTACGACGGTCAGTTGCCCCAGCGCTCGTCGTTCCCAGAGGACGGCCAGGCGCTGGTTGTCGGGGTTCCATGCCAGCAGGGGATAGTTGTAGTCGGTGGTTTGCAGCGCGTTGCGGGTGCCGCCGCGCAGGATGCGTTTGCGTTTGCCGGTCTGGAGGTCCTGCACCCACACTTTCCAGCGACCGATGTCGTTGCTGACCCAGGCGATGCGTTTGCCGTCGGGACTGATTTTGACCTGGGTGAGGGGCAGGTTTCGTTTGTTGCGGATTTTCAGGGCGTTTTTGGTTGCGACGGGCCGGGTGTATTTGGTTTCTTCGGCATAGCGTTGCCTGAAGTAATCAAGCATGCTGTCGGTTGTGCGGCGGTAGCCGCCGCCGAGCACGTACAGAAAACCGGCATCGACGCTGCGGTTGATCCGGGTCAGGTACAGCAGGTTGCTCACCGTTCCTTTGCCAAAATGCAGGTCGAGGTAATACCAGAAGGCATGGCCGGCCAGCCGGGGATGGTCTTTGGCGAGTTTGTCGAAGTTTTTGTAGCGGTTGGAGAGGATGATGTCGCGAAATTGGTTGTCGAGTTCCACGCTCCAGGGTTCGCCGCAGTAGGCGGTCAGGCCATTGGTAAACCAGCCCGGGAGGTTGAGCAGCACGGCATTTTGTACAATTTCCTGAAAATTGGCGCCATACAACATCGAGTTCAGGATGACGCCGGCGGTGCCTTCGCGAATCTGGGCGCGCAGGTGCTGGTGGTTGCCGTCGAAATACACGAAAACTTTGTTGCCCACCACTTTGGTTTCGCCGGAGC
>JADZFP010000572.1 GCA_020849825.1 Saprospiraceae bacterium | reverse complement strand
GACCGAAGGTACGGGCCGAGGGCAACTGACCGAATTCGATACCCTGCATGGCATTGGTATTGTCGAATGCCGTTTCCGGGTCTACGTGCGGGATGTTGGAGTGCAGCAGGGCCAGGTTGCGGCCGTAAGCCGAGAGGCGGAGACCACCGACGAAGCTGCCTTCAAACCAGCGTTTCGGGAAATCGTAGCCCAGCGTTACTTCACGCAGTTTGACGAAAGAGCCGTCGAACACACCGCGGTCGTGGCGGCGGCTGTAGAAGTCGGCATTCCAGGCTTCTGCGCTTTGTTTCACGGTGTTGGGTTTGTAGGTGCCATCGCCGTTGTCGACAACGCCGCCGAAGTTGTAGCCGTTCTGGATTTCGTCGATCGTATTGCGGCCTTCCAGCGACTCTTCCAGTACGCCGGCGTAGCGGCCGAAGATGTAGGTCATCGAGAATACGTCGCTACCCTGGCGGGCATCGATCAGGGCGCTGAGCGTCAGGCCTTTCCAGGAGAACGTGTTGCGAACGCCGCCCACCCAGTCGGGCGTGATGGTGCCCAGGTTGAAGTTGTTGGTCAGGCCAGTTGCCGGGTCCACATCGTATACCGGACGGCCTGTAGTGCCGTTTACCACGATCTGGCCGTCGGGCGCGCGTTTGACGCGGTTGCCCACCAGAATGCCGTAGGGTTCGCCTTCGCGCGCGACGAGGCGCAGGCCCCAGTTGGTATTGATGGTGATTTCTGTTACACCGTCGGGCAGGTCTTTGACCAGAGAGTTGTTTTTGGCCCAGTTGATGTCGATATCCCAGCGGAAGTTGCGGGAACGGACGGGCGTAATGCCAAATTGAACCTCGATACCGTTGTTGTTGATTGTACCGGCATTGATAATACGGCTGCTGAAGCCGGTGGTGGAGGATACGTTGAGCGGAATGATCTGGTCGATGTTGTCCGTGTTGTAGTACGTTACGTCAAGTCGTACGCGATCGCGCAAAGCACGCAATTCGAGACCTGCTTCGATTGAGTTCGAGCGCTCGGGCTTGAGCGTGTTGTTGGGTTGCGAGCCGGGGACAAAGAAAGAAGGCGTACCGTCCCAGGCGGTATTGGCGCCGTAGGTAAAGAGCAAACGGTAGGGGTCGGTATCCTTACCGGCCTGTGCATAACCGCCGCGCAATTTGAGGAAAGTTATGCCGGGGATGTTTACTTTTTCCGAAACAACCAGGCCGAGGTTGACAGCCGGGTAGAAGTAGCTGCGGTTTTCAGCAGGCAGCGTCGACGACCAGTCGTTACGGGCCGTAGCGTCGAGGTAAATGAAGTTGTAGAAACCGAGCGATACGCTACCGAGTACGGAATTGATGCGCAGGCGGTTGGTGAATTCGTTGACCTGAACCGGACCGTCTGCATTCGAGAAGTTGAACAAACCGGGAACCACGAGCGCCGTAGCCGTCTGTTCGATACCCTGGTATTTGTAGTCGCGACGAGCGGCGCCGACAGTTGCCAGTACCGAGAAGTTGTCGGAGAAGTACTTGTTAGCCGTAAACAGAACGTCGCTGTTGGTTTCGTTCATGGCATAATTCAGCTTTTCGTAGCGGCCGTTCGGGAAGTCGACGGTCTCTTTTTCGTAGCGAATTTCGCGGGCATCGCGGTAGAAGTCGGTACCCACACGGCCACTCACCTTCAGCCAGGGCAGCATTTGGTAGCTGAGCGAGTAGAAACCGTTAACACGGTCGCGGTGCTGCGGTTTCAGGTTGTTGTACAGTGTAAAGAAGGGGTTGTTCTGGTAATTGCTGTTCCAGTTGACGATTCTGCCGTTGGCATCGCGCTGGTCGTAGTTGTCGCGCAGGTACTCCCAGTCGACCTGACGGCCCGACCAGATCGTTTGTTGGATAATGTTGTCGCCAGCGTAACCTACTGCCGGGCGGTTTTTCGAGTCAACGATCGTGTAGGCGATGTTGCCGTCCGACGACCATTTTTCGTTCATCTTCATCCCGAAGGCGAGGTTGAACGTGTTGCGGGACAGGTCGGTGTTCGGCACCATACCGGTCTGGTCCATGTTGGTGTAGGAGAAACGGGCGTTGGCCTTGTCTCCGGCAGCCGTGATGGCCACGCTGTTGGTAAAGGTTACACCGGTTTGGAAAATGCTTTCCACGTTTTCCGGGTGCGCCACCCAGGGCTGCTGAGCGCCGGTAAACTGGTCGATCAGAACGCCTTCACCGGATTCGTCGATTTCGCCGTCGCCGTCGTTGTCGATGCCGTCGGCGCCGTTGATGGCCGGATCAAAAGAGGGACCCCAGCTTTCGTCCACACCGTCGTACACGCCACCGCCTTCACCGTCTACGTAGGAGAACTGGAAGTCGACACCCTGGCCGAATTTATTCTGGTATTTCGGCAAGCGGAAAGGACTGGAAAAGCCGACGTCGCCGGTGTAGGAAACGCCGAGGCCTTTCTGGGCATTTTTACCGGTTTTGGTGGTAATCAGTACAACGCCGTTGGCGCCGCGGGAGCCGTACAGGGCGGCGGCGTTCGGGCCTTTCAACACAGAGATCGTCTCGATGTCGTCCGGGTTGATGTCCTGAATGGCATTGCCGAAGTCGACGCCACCGAATTGCGAACCGCGCGGATCGGCCGACCAGGGGCGCGAGTTGTTGTCCATCGGGATACCGTTGACCACAAAAAGCGGCTGGTTTTCACCGGTGATGGAGGTGTTGCCGCGGATCACGATACGAGACGATGCGCCGACGTTGCCACTCGAGCCAACAACGTTCACGCCGGCAATTTTGCCGGACAGAGAGTTGACTACGTTGGCGTCGCGGGCGTTTGTCAATTGGTCGCCGCTGAGCTGTTGCACGGAATACCCCAGCGATTTCTGTTCGCGGGAAATACCGAGTGCCGTCACAACGGTCTCGCCCAGTTGGAGGCCGGAGGCCAGCACCACATCGACGACGTTGGAGGCGCCGAGCGTGATTTCCTGGGTGGAATAACCAGTGTAGGACACCACCAGGGTGGTGGCGCCGGCGGGCGCCTGGATGGTGTACTGGCCATTCACATCGGTGGAGGCGCCTGCATTGGCGTCTTTGACACGAATAGAAGCACCGACGAGGGCTTCTCCATCGTCGCCGGTAACGGTACCCGTTATCGTACGCTGAGCGAGCGCCATCCCGGCGGCTGCCAGCAGCAGACAAAGGGTGGTAAGGAAACGCTTCATACTTAAAGTTGATTTGGTTAACTAATGATGAAAGATTTGAGCACGAAACAATGGTCGTTTCGGGGTATCACCTGATTAAATTAAAAAAGCCGCTACCGGTAGCTATCGCAGGGGCGAATAACTTTCCTGTCAGCGGCTGTTAAAGTTTGATTTGGCAGTAACCGAGTGGTCTGTATGATTATTTGGCAATTTCATTCCAGCGACCAAAGGTAAAATGCCCTTGGTAGAAACCACCAAATGCCTTTTATTTTTTTTCCGGTACGCTCAAATCTTATCGATATTTCAAAATTATCTGAACGTGTGTAAATTGTTTATTTTCAGTTAATTTTATTCAATCGGCAAACCATTTTGGAGAGGCGATTTTTCGCTCTGCTTTCTTGCTTCAGCACTCATTTCAAAAGCCGCAGGTACATCCGGATCGTATTGGACAAGCCGTAGTACAAAGCGTCGGAAATCAACGCATGGCCTATGCTTACTTCCAGTAAACCGGGGCAGTTTTCACGGAAAAAGCGCAGATTGTCGAGGTTTAGGTCATGCCCTGCATTGATCCCGATGCCGATATTATTGGCCACTTTGGCCGCTTCTGTGTAGGCTTTTACGGCGGCGGCCGGACTTTTTAAAAAATCCTTCGCAAAAGGCCCGGTGTAAAACTCAATCCGGTCGGCGCCGGCGGCCAGGGCGCCTTCCACCATGGCCGGCGTCGGGTCCACGAATACCGAAACCCGGATGCCTTGCGGCTGCAATGCCGCGCAAACCTCGCGCAATCGTGCCTGATCGCGTACCGTATCCCAGCCGTGGTCGGAGGTGAGTTGGTCGGGTACGTCGGGCACCAGGGTGCATTGATGGGGCGGGTTGGCCAGCACCAGATCCATGAATTCCCGGTCGGGGTTTCCTTCAATGTTGAACTCCGTAGTCACTACCGCGCGGAGCGCCGGAATGTCGTCGTAACGAATATGACGCTGATCGGGGCGCGGGTGTACCGTGATGCCCTCGGCGCCGAAGGCTTCACAATCGCGGGCGACCTGGACGAGATCGGGCAGGTTGCCCCCCCGGGAGTTGCGCAGTAGCGCGACTTTGTTGATGTTTACGCTGAGACGGGTCATGATAAAAGCATGTTTTTTTCAAAGCCGAACAATAGTGGATGCAAAATAATTTCACACAAAGGCGGTAAGTGTGCAAAGGAAAAAATTCTGATTGCGCCTTTAATGTACTTTACGTGAAATAATATTCGGCGACTCTTGTTTGGCCTGCAATCCGCCTTTTCTGCAACGATCCGGAAATCGCCCTATTTTCGCCCAAAATTATCCCGCATGGAAGAAGCCTCGGCTCTGGAAATGAATACCCGCCGCCCGGATGGTCCCCGCGTCAGGCAGGTTCTGATGGCACAACTGGCATTTTGTGTGCTGGGGTCGCTGTTGGCCGCCTTGCTGTTTCAACTTTTCGCCATTGCCGCCGGCTGGGACACGGAAGCGCTGCGCTCGGATTTTTCGGCCGATGCCCCCCCGGAAAAGGTATGGCAAATGCGGCTTCTGCTCGGATTGAGCCATTTGTTCACCTTTGTTGTGGCCGGTGCAGCCACGGTTCGGGTATTTTATCCGGTCACCGATTTTACCCAATCCTGGCGCCTCGACTGGCCGACCTACCTTGGCGCGCGGCGCCGGCCTGCTGTGGCGGTGCTTGGCATGGCTGTTTTGTTGCTCCTCACTTCGTTGCCGCTGGTTTTGTTTTCTTTTAACCTCAACAAACTCATCCCCTTGCCGGAAACGCTCCGGATGCTCGAAAACGATTCGACCGAGGCCTTGAAAGCTTTGCTGCGCATGGAGACCCCGCTCGAACTGCTGGCCAATCTGACTTTGCTGGCCGTATTGCCCGCGTTGGGCGAAGAGCTGGTTTTTCGCGGCGTTCTTCAGCGGCAGTTGATGCGACGTATCGCCAATCCGTGGGTAGTCATCCTGCTTTCCGGCGCTATTTTCAGTTTTATACATTTTCAATTTGAAGGATTTTTGCCGCGCTGGCTGCTCGGGGTTCTGTTGGGTTGGCTGTATTGGCGCACCGGAAATTTTTGGGTGCCGGTGCTCGCCCATTTTGCCAACAATGCCCTGCAGGTTGTCGGGCAATATCTCTACGGCCAGAAACTGACGACGGTCGATCTGGAACAAGACGTGCAAATTCCCTGGCTGGCAGCGCTGGTTTCGGCTTTGATGGCGCTGATGGTCGCCCGCTTGCTCAATCGACAATTGCTGGCCGAAACTGCATCTTCCGCATCATCCAATCCGTAACATAAAAACCTGCATCTGAACATGGAATTACTTGGTATCGGCTCACGTGTTAAACACCCGGCTTTTGGCGATGGTGTCGTTATTCGACTGCATGTGGCTGCCTATGAAGTTTGTTTTATGCAATTCGGCATCAAAACCGTCGGTAAAGACTATTCCGGCTGGCAAGTTGTGGAACGTGTCGCCCCGGAAGAATCTGTATCATTCAGCGAAGCCGAACAATCGCTGGTGCGTATCCTGCGCGCCTGGGCCGGCGTCAGCCTCGAAGCCGTTCCGATGGGCGAACGCTGGAACAAGGGTGTGCTCATCATGAAACCTTCCGACCCCGGCTTGCAGCCCAAGGAAGTGCCCATCGAGACTTTTTTTCACAAAATCGTCATGATGCG
>JADZFP010000571.1 GCA_020849825.1 Saprospiraceae bacterium | reverse complement strand
GGTGTACGACGAAACGGGCCGCGTACTGTTCACGCAGAAGGGCGACTTCGCGAAAGGCTACAACGCCATCTCGCTGGATCGCGCAGTGCTGAACACCTCGGGTCTGCTGTACTACAAGCTGGAAACGGCTACCGATAGTGCAACGAAGAAGATGATTCAGACGAAGTAAATCGTCGGATTGTTGAATCGACCATAAACAGCAAGCGCCACTCCGGAAACGGGGTGGCGCTTGTGTTTTTGGGGGATGCGAGGGTTTGAACGGTTGCGATTAATTCACTGGTGAAACATTATGCCGTGCTGCAGCACCCATTAGCGCTCATCATTGTCCGTTCCGTCACAACATCGAAATTGCCTTAAGAGCGTTTCTTTTTTAACAACGCCCGCTCGGCATTTTCCGCTATTCTTTCCCGTATGATCAATTCGATCCGCTCGCGGGGCAAGGATTTGCCAATTTCAAAATGAAAAGTAGTGCCCGACATTCTGGCGTCGGGCCATTCCTGCCGGAGCCGGTCGGCCAGTTTGCGGCTCATGGAGTAAAAACTGCAAAATTTTCTGGTGACCCCCATTCCCACTAAAAAAGCGTCATCGAGCTTAAAACAGGGAATTTGATAACTGATCACTTCCTCGGCCCTGGGCGCCAGGGTGTGAATGAGCGCCCTCAATTCACGCAGTATCATCTGGTGCGCAGGGGTCTGGAGTTCAATGTACTCTTCCGTATTTTGAATAGAATGACCGAGCATGTCCTGATTTTTGAAAACAAAGTTCTGATAAAAACACCTCGGGAGAACACGCTGAATACGCCGTGTACAAGGGGGATATGCGACAATTATATTGCCAGATTTGCGATTAGTACAGCAAGAATACCGACCACATAGCCGCGGTAGACGTCGGCTGGTTCGTGCGCGCGCAGCACCAGACGGGCGGTACCGGTCAGGCCGGCCAGTACGATACCCAGGGCCAGTACGACCAGCAGGCTGATTTGCAAAATGCCGCCGGGTACCGGGATGACCACGCCGGATTCATTCCAATGCACGACCATAAGCAACAACATCGCCACAAATCCGCCCATGCCAACCGCGTGCGCGCTGATTTTGCTGAAAATATTGATCAAAAAAGCCAGGAACAACCCGATGGTTGCCCCCAGTGTAAATACGACGAACAAGCGAGGCGTCTGGCCGTCGGAGAGCAGGTTTTTGACCAGCCAAAGGAAAAAGACGCCGCTTACGATGTACGGCCCGATGCGATCCTGTTTGTCGTGCATTTGCAGACTTTTAATCAGGCCGAGCGGCTTCATCAGGGCCACGGCAAATCCCGGAAGCACGAAAGTGCAGACGAACACCGAGATCAACAGCACCATGGCCTGCGGATCGGTAATGCGCCGGGCGCCGAAAGCGTAGGGGTCCAGCACTAATAGCAGCACCAGAATGTAACTGAGCACCAGCAAGGGGTGCGCAACAAACGAAATGATATGGGCAAATGTGCGAGACATATTGAATAAAGGCCCCGGGCGGCTCCCGTGCCGGCTACTGTTTGCTGGCGATGATTTTTTTCACGCGATCAAGGTCGCGTTTGCTTTCACGGTCTTTGATGGTGTTTCGTTTATCGAACGACTTTTTACCGCTGGCCAGTTCAATTTTGATTTTGGCCAGCCCCCGGTCGCTCAGATAGAGTTTGTAGGGTATGATCGTGAATCCTTTTTCTTTTACCCGGCGTTCGAGTTTGCGCAACTCGGGTTTGCGCAGCAAAAGTTTGCGCGTACGGCGGGCTTCGTGATTGTTGTCGGTGCCGTATTCGTATTCCGCGATATACAGGCTTTTAACCCACAATTCTCCGTTTTCAAACAGGCAGTATGCATCGTTCAGGTTGGCATTGCCGGCGCGAATGCTTTTTATCTCCGTGCCGGTCAGCACCAGGCCCGCTTCGTATTCCTGTTCGAAGTGGTACTCGTAGGGCGCCCTACGGTTGGTAATTTCGACTTTTTGTTTGTTGCGATCTTTGGACATGGCTGTAAAGGGCGACAAAGATAATTCAGGCAAAAAGGATTTATGGCTTTATTAAAAAGCAGGACATTAAATGCCGAACTTGGCGGTTAAGTTCCACTTATCCCCCTTCCTGCCGGAAAAAATTTGAAAACGCGATAATCCGCAAGATCAAGAGATAACGCCCTACGGGTATAAAAATCGAGCGTATGCGCACTTTCATTTACTGGACACTTGCCGTTGTTTTTGCCCTTTTTGCCGTCGTTCAATACAACGACCCGGATCCCCTGCAATGGATACTGCTTTACGGCGGTGTCGCGGTTTTGTACAGTCTGGCAGCGACGGGCAGGTTATACAGGCAGGCACTTTGGCTCTGGCTGCTCGCTGCCCTGCTCTGGGCCGCCACTTTGCTTCCCGCATTTATGGCCTGGATTGATATGGGCGAACCTTCCATCGTGGAATCAATGAAGGCGGAAAAGCCCTGGGTAGAGCTTACCCGGGAATTTCTGGGGTTAATCCTGGCAGCGCTGGCCTGTGCCGGTTTGTTGTGGAATACCCGTCTTAAAGCAAACCGATAACCGACAACATCCGGCCGGTTACGCCTTTGTCGGCCCGGTGAGAAAAATATTCGGCATTGTTGCGCACGGTGCAATAGGGAGAAATGCCGATTTGCCCCTCCGGCAAGCCCGCTTCCATGAGCTGCGCGGCATTGGCTTTTTTCAAATCGACAAAAAATTTGCCCGTAAGGGCATCCAAACGTTTGAAAGGGGAGGAAAAATGCTGCGCAACCTCCTCGCCCACTTCAAAAGAACATTCGTCGATACAGGTACCGATAAAAGCAAAACAATCTTCACCGCGCGTTCCGAACGCCTCGGACATAGATGCGAGTGTTTTTGAGACCAGCTCGAAAGCCGTGCCCCGCCAACCGGCATGCACGGCGGCAAATGCGTGGTTTTCAGGGTCGTAAATCAATACCGGCACACAATCGGCCACGGTTACCGACAACACAATGCCGGGCGTACCGCAGATCATGGCATCGTAACCTTCCGCGCCGCCGGGCTCCGTTACCAGACGAATACGGTCGCCGTGCACCTGATACGACCAGGCCTGAGCAGCGAGGTCGAAACCCGCGGCAGCGGCAAACAGCCGCCGGTTTTCAGCGACATGGTCGGGATGGTCGTCGGTGCTTTTTCCCAGATTGAGCGAATAATACGGCGCACGACTCACCCCGCCATGCCGGGTGCTCTCACCTGCAATCAGGTCCGGAAACGAATCAAAAATGGACGCGCGGCGAAAACTGGCTGCTTGCATACGCTGGTATTTACAATCCCGTGCCCTGAATCGTGAATACGAAAGCATTGTCGGGCAGATCATTGTGCGTCAGAATCACAATCGCGGAGCGCAAACCGGCCGCGCCGGGCGTGAAACTGACCTCAAAACTGACTTCTCCTCCTGCTCCAAGCGTAGCACCGGGCTGTACGGTCACGTTAAAATCGGCGGCATCGCGGTCGGCAATCGTCACCTTGGGCACGCCAGTCAGGTACAGGTTCGAACTGTACGCACCGTTGCGCACTGTAAACGTGTGGGTGACCGTATTGCCCACCGCGACCGTCCCGAAATCGGTGCCGTTGGCGGCGCTGACGGTAGCGCTGCGGTTGGCGATGGGCAGGTTGTTGCCGTTCACACTGATCGCCTGCGGCTGCGGGATACACTCGCCCCGGATGGCAAAAGTGTACGTGTTTTCATCGTTATCGTCGTTGGCGATCACTACGTTGGCAGCGCGTGTGCCGAATCCGGCGGGTTCGAACTGGATGGTAAAACTGGCCGGGCTGGCGGTAACCGGGCTGGCCGGCTGGGTTGTCACGGAGAAATCTGCCGCTTGCGCGCCGGTGAGCTGCACCTTGGGACTGGCGGTCAGGTTCAGCGAACCGCTACCGGTATTGTGAACGGTAAAAGTTCGGGTTACAACACCCGTACCGGCAATTGCCGCTCCGAAATCGGTACCATCGGCCATGCCGGGCATTGGGTCTCCGTTGACAATCGGGATGCCGTTGCCACGCACGTCGATATCGGGGTCGCAGACATCGCCCAGCCCGTCGTTGTCGGCGTCGGCCTGATCGGTGTTGGCCGTAGCCGGGCAATTGTCGCAGGCGTTGGGGATGCCGTCGCTGTCGGTATCGGCCGCGGTCAGGTTGGCGCTACCCGGACTGATGCAAGTCGCCACGAAGTCGGTACCGTTGACGTCCGTATCCGAGCCGTCGGGAGAGCGGGAGAGGCCGAGTTGCAGGGCGCTTCCGGCATCGTCCAGACCCGCGCCGCTGCCCTCTACAGCGCCCGCAACCGAGCCTTCGTAACTGAGGGCATCGACGGTCAGCGCGCTATTGATCCGGAGTCGCAGGGCGTCGGGTGCACCGTTCTGGATTTGTTCGGACGCGCCGCCGAAGCTGAAATCGCAGTTGGGCACGGCCGAGCCATTATTGCAAACGACGTAGTAGTCGCCCGCCGCGAGGTTGACATTGGGCAAATCCACCGTGGCGTACACATTGTTTCCACTGCCGTCGACCAGTTCGAGGGCGTATGCATCGAGGTTAACGGCATTGGCGGATACATTTTTCAGTTCCACAAATTCCAGGTTATCCGTTCCGGGTTGATCGTAATCCACTTCATTGATAACCAGGGTAGGCGGATAACAAATATTTGGGCTGTTGAAAAAAGCGTCGTTGGCCGGGCCGCTTCCGGCGTTGGAATTGAACAGGCGCAGGCGATTGACGCCCTGGCCGCCGGCGGGATTTTTCAGACTGCCGGTGTAGGTAGAGGATGCGCCCGAAAGCGGCGACACAACCAGTTCGTAGGTCGTGGGCGTTTGCAGGGTAATTTTCAGGTTGAGGCCGGCAGTAGTAAATCCGGTGGACGTGTTGTGCGGGCCGCTGGCATCGTTGTACACGTAAAACGTTGTGCCGCCGTCGAAATAAAACTCCAGCAGGTTTTGGCCGCTGGCGTTTTGCAGGCCGAAGCCTACGGAGCCGCCGCCGTTGATGCTGCCGTTGTCCATTTTCAGGTTAAAAACCGTACCTGGCGGCCAGTCGAGCACGAAAGGCCGGACGGCGTTGGATTGTCCGCCCGAGTTGGCCCACATGCCCCAGGAAGCCCCGCCGGTGGCAATATCGCTGTTGCCGATAAATGAGCCGGCGTTGCCGGTGGTGCTCAGCGTCCAGCTGTTGAAGCCGTTCCCGCCGTTGTCGCCGCTTTGCCAGCCGTCGCCATACGCCGGCTGATCGGCCTGATCGGCAGCGCAGAACGTCTGGTTGACGGCCACCTGGGTATTGAAGGCAAGAATGCGGGAAATGCCCTCGCAGGCATAGCTGCCCTGTGCGGTAGTGGTGACGGAAAAGGTGGAAAAATTGCCGTTGCGGTTGGGCGAATTGGGGCGGTCGGGGTGAAAAGTAAAACTGGCGCCGGAAGCCGCATACTGCACCGTGCCGATTTCCACTTCCTGGTTGGCGCTTTGGTCGAACACAAAAATCCGGAGGGATTCACCACTGGCCATGCCTCCGGTTGAGCCCAACACTTCGATCAGCATGTCGTGCGTACCGTCCCAGCGGAAGCTTTGGCCGATACGGCCGATGCCGGCCACCTGGCCTGCTGCGTTTTTTACCGCTACTTCATCACCCGCTGCAATGGGCGCGCCATTGACAATCAGGTTGGGTGCATCGGCGGCGCGCAGGGCGATAAAATGCGGGCACCCGCCCGGTGTGGCTGCCATAGTGAAATGACTGGCCGGCGTGCCGGGTTGTTTGGGGTAAAGACCCGTCACCGACCACCAGGAGTAGTCGCGGGGTTGCGCTTTGATCAAAGCCCTGGTATCGGTGGCAGAGGCTTTGGTCGTCACAAACAAGTACCCGTCGGAATAGTCTTTCAGGTATTTGTCGGTAAAAGGCGTATTGACCCAAACGGCGCCTTCTTTCGAAGGATGGTCGTTGAGCCCCAGTATCATGCCGTCGCTGACGCCGCTGCTCAGGCCGTTGCGGCGCAAGGCAAACATATTGCCGCCGTTGTTGTCGGCATCGTAGGGGGCCGTGTTGGGCCAGTTGCCGGCCATATTTTGAATGTGGTCGGAGGTGCCGGTCGCGGTCGACTGGCGCAAAGCCATTTGCCAGCCGATATCGTCCGACATACCAAACCAGTACCAGTCTTTCCAGAACACCACGGGGCGGCCTTCGGCGGCCATCAGGAATGGGTAACCCATGTCCTCCTTGTCGAGAATAATGGGATCGTGGTCGGGTTCCGTATGCAGTTTCAGGCAGGTGCCGCCGAAAGGAATGGCGCAACCGCTGCCGTCCTGAATATAACCCGTGCGGTCGGTATCGTGGCTTTCGAGCCAGGTGACCACATCGAAGCCCCCCATCGAGGTGCCCCACACGAGGCCGGCGTTGCCGAGTGTGTTGTAGAGGTCGGCCGAGCCGCTGCCGTTATTGAGTACGGTTTTAAGCGCGGCGCGCAGGGGAAAGTCGAAGAGCGACATTTTGGCGTTTTTCACTCCGCCGCTGTTGGCAGGGGCTTCCACCTGGCTCCAGTAATTGACCAGATTGGAAGGCGTGTATTCAAACGATTCGCCGATCGCGAAAGGCTGTGCGCCGTTTTTCGATTCAATGAGGAATTTTTTAATAAACCAGGGATCGACGTGTTTTACAGCATCCAGTCTTAATTCATCGAAACCAACATTTCCGATCAGCCAGCGCCCCCACATAATGAGTGAATCGCCGTGGGAGCCGCAAATAGTCGGGGCGCCGAAAAACCAGTTGCCGGCTGTTCCATCGGGGTTGGTCGGCGGGAATGCATCACTTTCATTAAAATGGCAGACATCTTCAAAAAAGATGCGGTTGTGGTAATCGGGATTGAGATCGGGGTGCTGGATGGTAGGATGCACGTCTTCCGGTCCGCTGGGGATACGCGTACTTGGCGGGTTAAAAACGTTGTAACCCGTGCCAAAGCCGTCGATCTGATAGGGGGCCTGAGCATCTGCGCCCCCCCGGTGATTGAGCACCACGTCGGCCATCACGTTGATGCCGTTGGTGTGCATGGCAGAGATCATCGCATCAAGTTCTTCCCGGCTGCCGTGGCGGGTGCGAATAGTGCCTTTGCTGTTGTAGGTGCCCAGGTCGAAATAGCCATAGAG